>CAMWMS010000162.1 GCA_947175435.1 uncultured Lachnospiraceae bacterium
AGGGGGTAGAGTATACGCCGCCTATGTATGCCACATTCTGGGCGCTGATTCCGCCTGTTGTTGCTATTATGCTGGCGCTGATTACGAAGGAAGTTTACAGTTCTCTGTTTATCGGTATTCTGGTGGGCGGGCTTTTCTATTCCGGATTATCATTTGAAGGAACGCTGACGCACATTTTCAGTGATGGTTTTGTGGCTGTTCTTTCCGATAGTTATAATGTCGGCATTCTGGTATTTCTTGTGATACTGGGAGCGATGGTGGGACTGATGAACCGTGCAGGCGGCTCCGCAGCTTTCGGCCGTTATGCCAAAGAGAAGATCAAGACGCGCGCAGGTGCACAGTTAGCTACCGTGGCGCTCGGCGTTCTGATTTTTATTGATGATTATTTTAACTGTCTTACCGTAGGCAGTGTGATGAAACCGGTTACGGACGAGCATAAGGTGTCGCGGGCGAAGCTGGCTTATCTGATCGACGCTACCGCAGCGCCGGTCTGCATCATCGCCCCGATTTCTTCCTGGGCGGCAGCCGTATCCGGATTCGTGGAGGGAGAAGACGGATTCTCCATCTTTGTCCGTGCCATTCCGTATAATTTCTATGCGATACTGACGATCGTTATGATGATTGCCATGATACTCATGAAGGTGGACTTCGGCTCCATGAAGGTGCATGAGGACAACGCGCTGAAAGGCGATTTGTTCTCCACAGGAAAGTGGTCTGAGGAAAAACGGGAAGTGATAGCGAATCCTAATGGCAAAGTGATCGATCTGTTGATTCCGATTATTATGCTGATTGTATGCTGTGTGATTGGTATGATCTATACAGGCGGGTTTTTTGACGGTGCAGGTTTCGTAGAGGCTTTCTCCAATTCCGATGCTTCCGTTGGTCTTGCGCTGGGCAGCATATGCGCACTGATACTGACGATTATCATTTACCTGCTGCGGAAGGTTCTGGGCTTTACGGACTGTATGCAGTGTCTGCCCGATGGATTTAAAGCCATGGTTCCGGCGATCCTGATCCTTACGTTTGCATGGACATTGAAGGCGATGACAGACTCCCTGGGGGCAGCGATTTTTGTTGCGGAGACAGTAAAAAGAAGTGCGGGAGGTTTCATGAATTTCTTGCCGGCAATTATATTCCTTGTGGCATGTTTCCTTGCATTTTCTACAGGTACTTCATGGGGGACATTCGGTATTCTTATCCCCATTGTGGTAAATGTATTCATGGATTCTAACCCGCAGCTCATGATCATCTCTATTTCGGCCTGTATGGCAGGAGCGGTATGCGGTGACCACTGTTCGCCCATATCCGATACTACGATCATGGCTTCCGCGGGCGCGCAGTGCGACCATGTCAGCCATGTGTCCACGCAGCTTCCTTATGTAATTGTAGTTGCCGTAATCTCCTTTATCACATACATTGTTGCGGGCTTTGCGCAGAGTGCGTGGATCTCACTGCCTGTGGGCGTGGTTCTTCTGCTTGCCGCGCTGTTTGCGATTAAGAATATGAACAGGGAGAAGGCTTCACAGTAATTAAGAGATGCTAAGACCCATAGTGCTTTATTAATTGACTAAACAGATACAAAAGATTATGATAGAAAAGAATTGTCCGGGGAAACAGGTGTAAATCCTGTACGAGCCCGTCGCCGTGAGGCATGTTTGATTGTACCGGTCTGACCGAAAGCCACATTTCGGGATAAGCCATTGGAGAACCTCTGAGAAGGCGGTCCGGTATAATGCCGAGTCGAAATATCCGGACAATGGAATCCTCTTATGCAGCGACTGCGAGTGCCGGTCGAAAGGGGAAATAACAACAAAGGAGAATAAGGATATGAAAATGAGAAGCAATAAGAAATTATTGTCGTTCATCCTTTGTATGGTGCTTATTGTGGCTGCAGCACTGTTTACAAACGGTTGTAACGGCAGTACGGGGAATGCGGTATCTTCCGAAACCGAAGCGGGGAATGCGGATGTACAGGCGGATTCCGACAGCAGTACGGAGTCGGACAGCGCCGGTGATGTAAGTGTGCTGGGTGAAGGCAGTACGAAGTTTGCATTTACCGTGACAGATCAGGACGGCAATGAGAACGGTTTTGAGATTCACACGGATAAGGAGACGGTCGGGGAAGCACTGCTGGAAGTCGGATTGATCGAAGGAGAAGAGAGTGAATACGGCCTTTATGTCAAAACGGTCAACGGCATCACCGCGGACTATGATAAAGACGGTGTATATTGGGCGTTCTATGTAAACGGAGAGTATGCACAGTCCGGAGTTGATTCCACGACGATCACAGAGGGAGAGACATACTCCTTTAAGGTCGAGAAGTGATGAAACTTACGATCAGAGAAATTACAGTGTTTGGAATGCTTGGGGGCATCATGTATGCCTCCAAGCTGATTATGGAGTTGATCCCGAATGTCCACCTGCTGGGAGTATTCACAATTGCTTATACGGTCGTTTACAGAAAAAAGGCGCTGTATCCGATTTATACTTATGTCATTCTGAATGGGATATTGTGCGGCTTTGCGGCTTGGTGGGTGCCCTACTTATATTTGTGGACGATTCTGTGGGGAGTGGTCATGATCCTTCCGAAACATATGCCGAAGAAGGTACGGCCGGTCGTATATATGTCTGTGTGTGCAGCGCACGGCTTTCTGTTCGGAACATTGTATGCTCCGGCACAGGCGTTATTATTTGGTTTGAGTTTTAATGGGATGATTGCGTGGATTATCGCAGGACTTCCGTGGGATGCGATTCATGGCGTCAGCAATTTTTTCTGCGGCATATTGATTGTGCCGATAATCACGGTGCTTCGCTATGCGCAGCAGAGAATGAGCGGCAGTTAATCTGCCGCTATTTTGATGCGCAGACCCGTGCAAAGGAAGTATGCTAAAGTCAAAACAGCATAGCTTTCTGTAAAATAAATAAAAATAAACGTCAAATATATTTGACATATTGTAATCTGTGTGATAACGTGTAATAGAACAAGGCATTGACCGCGGAATGATAATGCAGGAAAGGCAATGACCGAAAGGCAGCAGAAATAGAAAAAGAGGTGAGCGGATGGCAAGAAATATACCGATCAAGGTGGCAAGAGCCGAGAAGGATATGACGCAGAAGGCGCTTGCGGAGGCTGTGGGGATATCGAGGCAGACGATGAATGCCATTGAACAGGGAGAATATAATCCGACGATTAAATTGTGCCGAGCCATATGCCGCGTATTGGGCAAGAGTCTTGACGAGTTGTTTTGGGAGGATGAGACGCCCGAATAACTGCGCAGGTGGCAGAAAAGCAGAAGTATGAAATGAACGGGAAGTGTGAAGTTCTAATAGAAATCGGATGAAAGAAGAAACAGGAATCTGAGGCAGGAAAGGAACAGGTGATATATATTATGAAGAAGTGGAAAAACAAGCTGGATGAGATGCAGGAACAGAAAATGCTCCGGATTGAGCATAATGGCTGCTGGCTTGCTTTTTGGGGATTGGCCATAGCGGTTATGGCGCAGATCATGTATTACGGACCGGATTGTGCCAATGAAATTAAAGGTGAATTTATCGTATTCATGTGCCTGGCATGCTATATCGCGATCGGCTGCGTTATCAATGGGATCTGGGACAGAAAACTTGCGCCGTCATGGAAGGTAAATCTGTGTACAAGCCTGATTGCGGGCGTGGTAAGCGGAGTCATTCGTTTTATCATTAATTACCGTGAATATCAGATGGCAGCGGCAGGGGCAGCGGTAGGGATTTTTGTCGGAATCTCTACATTTGCGTGCTGCTTTATACTGCTGTCAATAGCGCTTTTCATATATAAGTGGAGAGAAAACAGACTTGAAAACAGCGTTGAGGATGAAAAGACAGATAAATGAGCGTATCGGCCAAATGATAATAACATTTGTCGATCTGACACTCATGAAATCGATACAGGAAAGGGGAACATTGCAGAATGATTACAGCGGACAATCTGGTAAAGACATTTATCAGGAATGAGAAGAAAAATAAAAAGAGTGAATTTAACGCGGTGGACGGTATTTCGCTGTCTGTGCGGGAAGGGGAGATCGTCGGAATACTGGGGCCGAACGGTGCAGGGAAAACGACGCTCCTTCGTATGATGTCTAAACTGATGAAACCGACAAGCGGTATGGTGAGCATCCGGATCGGGGAAGAGGAATTAACAGATGATATCGAGGTCAAAAGGCATATCGGATACCTGTCCAACAACACCAAACTTTACGGGCGGCTCTCGACAAGAGAATTACTGCAAATGCTCGGAGTACTTTACGGCATAGCGGAGGAAGATACGAAGCGCAGGATCGATGAGATCAGCGAAGTGCTTTCCATGGAATCTTTCCTGGATAACAGGATAGAGAAATTATCCACGGGTCAGACACAGCGGGCATCGATTGCGAGATGTCTCGTGCACGACCCGCAAGTTTATATTTTTGATGAACCGACGTTAGGGCTGGATATTATCAGCAGTGCGGCGATCGTTGATTTTATGAAAGGCGAGCGGGAAAAAGGCAAGACAGTTCTTTATTCCACACACTATATGGAAGAAGCAGAGTATCTGTGTGACAGGATCATTATGATTCATCAGGGAAAGATTATCGGAGAAGGTACGCCGTCAGAATTGAGAATGCAGACAGGCCGTGACAGTTTAAGAGACATATTTGCCGGGCTGATTGACGAAAACGGCGGACTGGAGTCCGATCTGTGTGATTCAGAAAAAGAGGATGCAGGAAAGAGGAGGGTGCGCAGATGAGCACGAGAATAATACAGACATTAGTGAAAAAGGAGATGCTGGATGTTTTCAGGGACAAGAAGACAGTGATTATGATGCTGGTGGTGCCGATTATCTTATATCCGCTTATTTTTATCGGCGTTATGCAGCTTATGGTATTTGTTTCGTCCAGTATGAAGGAGCAGAATTACAGGATCGTCGTGGAGGCTGAGGACGAGGGCAGGTTCTTACATAAATTGGAGGAGTTTCAGAAAGACAGAGCTGAATCCGCAGAGACGGAGAAGCAGGCGGCCGATGAAACAGTCCGGGAAACAACAGCGGATGCCGATGAAGAGGCGGATGAAGAGGCAGCCGGACAATCCTATGAGATTACGATCGTAGACGCCGGCAGTATAACGGACTACGAAGAGGCTCTGAATGAGGAAGAGATCGACGTATATGTTTCAGGTCAGATGAAGGACGGTAAAGTGCAGTATGAAGCGTATTATCTTTCTTCGGTGGAGAATTCATCATATGCGGCGGGAATCGTTATGGATGCACTCGATGAACTGAAAGAGGATATGACGAAACAGATCATCACGAAGCAGGGGATGGACGTACAGGCGATCTTAGAGCCCATTGCCTATGAGAGACAGGATATTGCCAGCAGTGAGCAGTCGATCGGAAACATTATAGGATCTATTCTTCCGTTTATGCTTGTGGTCAGTCTGCTTATGGGAACGATATATCCCGCCATCGACACGACTGCAGGTGAACGGGAAAGAGGAACGCTTGAGACGATCCTGACGCTTCCGGTGACGAACAGGCAGTTGATTATATCGAAGTTTATTACAGTGGCAGTGATCGGAATGGTTTCGGCGTTTCTGAATATCCTTTCCATGGGTGTGATCACATTATATATGTATAAAATGCTGGATATGCAGACGGATATGGGCTCCTTTGATCTGGCGAAGTTCATTCCGGCGATTTTCGTGTGTATTTTAGCAGTGTTTGCTTTTTCTTTATTTATCAGCGCGGTGACTATGTGCGTGACATCTTTTGCCAAGAGTTATAAGGAGGCGAATAACTATATTACGCCGCTTATGCTTATCGTGATGTTCGTGGGCTATATCGGTTTTATACCGAATATTGAACTGACGCAGACGATAGCGATGCTTCCCGTAGCAAATATCTGCCTTCTGATCAAGAATATGATGGCGTTTAAGATTGATTACGGTGCGATCGCGGTGGTGCTGTCAAGCAACGTGGCATATGCAGTAATAGCGATTCTGTTCTTGAGCAAGATCTACGACAGCGAAGCGATTCTTTTTTCCGACGGTAAAGCGGGATTGCAGCTCTTTGAGAGGCGGAGCAACCTGAAGAAGGGCGGCGTGCCTACGGTATCCGATGTGTGGTTCGTGGTGGCTGTCACGGTTCTTCTCATGCTCTATGTGGGAAGTCTGCTGCAGATCAGATTCGGTCTGGCAGGTGTCTTCGGGACACAGATGATTCTTCTGTTAGTGCCGCTGTTTCTGGTAATCTATACGAAGAGAGACATCAGACAGACTTATGGGTTTGCGCGTACTAATGCGGTAAACTTCCTGGGCGGTGCACTGATAAGTGTGGGCATGGTTCTGCTCAATCTCGTGATTACGGCAGCACTGATGAAACTGTTTCCGCAGAGCACGGAAAATATGGAGACGGTATTCTCGGATCTTTTTGAAAGTAATGTTGTGGCAGCGTTTTTGGTAATTGCGGTGACGCCGGCGGTCTGTGAGGAAATGTTGTTTCGCGGAGTGATCATGCGTTCCATGAAGGCGAAGTACCGTGCCTCTTCGGCGATCGCGATCACGGCGGTACTGTTTGGTCTGAACCACATG
>CAMWMS010000163.1 GCA_947175435.1 uncultured Lachnospiraceae bacterium
ATCATACCTACAGCAGCATGTCGGGAATCATGGGCTCTATTGTGGGTGCGCTGATGCTGGTGCTTTTCGCATCTAATAAGCAGCCAATCTGCCTCATCATCGGGGTGGTGATCCTGTTGTATCTGCCGTGGACACTTTTTATCAAATCCAGACAGCAGGCGCTTAACACACCGGCGTTCAAGAAACCGTTGCATTATCGCCTGTCTGATGACGGAATCGAGGTGTCGCAGGACGATACCACAGAGCAGATGGGATGGGACGGCATGGTGAAAGCGGTGTCTACCATCAACAGCATCGTGGTGTATACGACCCGCACAAGTGCATGCATTTTTCCGAAAAAAGATTTAGGCGACAGCAAGTATAAGGTGATCGAGATCATTTCCACCCACATGCCGCCTAAGAAAGTTAGGATCAGGGGTTAGTTGAATATGTGTGAGAAGTACTAAATCTTGCACGGGAGAATAACAATGAAGATTATCGAGACATACAGCGCCGAAGAAACTTTTGAACTCGGCAGACAGATCGGGCAGCAGGCGAAAGCCGGAGAAGTATACACCCTGACCGGTGATCTGGGTGTCGGCAAGACTGTCTTGACGCAGGGAGTTGCAGCGGGGCTTGATATAGAAGAGCCGGTAAACAGTCCTACTTTTACGATCGTACAGATTTACGAGGAGGGCAGACTGCCGTTCTACCACTTTGATGTGTACCGCATCGGCGATGTGGAGGAGATGGACGAGATCGGCTATGAAGATTATTTCTACGGTGACGGCATCTGCCTGATCGAGTGGGCGAATCTGATCGAAGAGATACTGCCGCCTGCGCACCGGCAGATCACGATAGAGAAAGATTTGAGCAAAGGGTTCGACTATCGCAGGATTACATTTGAGGAGTTATCATGAAAATATTGG
Source organism: uncultured Lachnospiraceae bacterium (assembly GCA_947175435.1). GTDB lineage: Bacteria > Bacillota > Clostridia > Lachnospirales > Lachnospiraceae > UBA3282. The sequence goes on from CAMWMS010000163.1 coordinate 909, forward strand.
CACTGGACAGTTCCGGACTGGTGGCGTCCGTGGCACTGGCGGAAGATGATAATTTAATTGCGGAGTATACCATACAATATAAAAAGACCCATTCCCAGACACTGCTTCCCATGCTTGACGAGATCCGTAATATGGTGGAGCTTGATCTGTCCGCTGTGGACGCGATCGCAGTGGCGGCGGGGCCGGGATCATTTACCGGACTGCGGATCGGGTCGGCTACGGCGAAAGGACTTGCTTTTGCCATGGAGAAACCTATTGTTCCGGTTCCCACGCTGGAAGGGCTTGCCTATCAGATGTACGGGACGGATGCGGCGGTGTGTCCCATCATGGATGCCAGAAGAAGTCAGGTATATACCGGTATCTATGAGTTTGTCAGCGGAGAAAATGGATATGACATGCGTGTCATTAAGGAACAGTGTGCGGTTTCCTTCGATGAGATCGCGGAAGCGCTGAACCGGCTCGACAGACGGGTGGTTTTCGTGGGTGACGGGATTCCGGTGTTCAGGGAACGGATGGCGGAAGTGATGCAGGTGCCATACACACTGGCACCGGCGCACAGGAACAGGCAGTCCGCGGCTTGTATCGCGGCGCTTGGAAGTGTATACTATGCACAAGGTAAGGTTGTGAGCGGTGCGGAGCATGTCCCTGAATATCTGAGATTGTCTCAGGCGGAGCGGGAACGCGCGGAAGGCAGTGTAGCGCAGGCATAATTGATCTGCGCGTACAGCAGGAAAGGCAGGACGAAGCTGTATGGTTACATATAGAAGAATGACCCCCGAGGACGTACCTTATATCAGTAAGCTGGAAGAGCAGACCTTTTCCATGCCCTGGTCGGCGGACTCTTTTCTGGAGATGATCAGTAAAGAAGATGCCAGATATTATGTGGCGGAGCGGGGCGGACAGCTTCTGGGAGGATGCGGCGTCCTGATGATTGCCGGCGAGGGTAATATCACGAATGTGGTGATCGCACCGGAAGCGAGAAATCAGGGAATCGGTACGGCAATGCTGCAGCATTTGATGCAGGAAGGCGACCGGGAAGGGCTTACGGCATATACGCTGGAGGTCAGAGTGAGCAATGCCGCCGCCATTCATGTATATGAGAAGCTGGGATTCGTGTCAGCGGGAGTTAGACCCGGTTTCTACGAGAAACCGACGGAAGATGCCCTGATCTTTTGGAAGAGATAGGAACGGCATGGAACAATTACCACTGTTGTTACACATTTTGTCTGATAAAATGAGGCATAGAGGAATAAGTAAGTAACATATGGGAGGTTTGTCATGCGTGTTTATTCAGAAAATAAAGAAACTGAAATGGTTCAGGCAGTTTGTAATTGCTGCGGCAAAAATTTATTGGTAGAAAATGGATTTCTCAAAGAGGAATGTATCCACGTGGAGCATGACTTCGGCTTTTTCGGGTCGAAGGACGGTATAAGCCACAGATTTGATCTCTGTGAGGAATGCTACCGGAAAATTGTGGAAGCATTTTCCGTTCCCGTAGAAGAATGGGAACGCAAGGAATTGCTTTGATACACTAAACTGCCCCGGACTGTTGCGGTAACAGAATGGGAGTACACATGTTAGATATCTGTTTATTGGGCACAGGTGGCATGATGCCGCTGCCCGGTCGGTGGCTCACGTCAATGATGGCGCGTTATAACGGGACAAGTATATTGATCGACTGCGGGGAGGGTACGCAGATCGCGATGAAGGAGAAGGGCTGGAGCCCGAAACCCATCGATGTGATCTGTTTTACCCACTATCATGCCGATCATATCAGCGGACTGCCCGGTATGCTGCTCACCATGGGCAATGCGGAACGGACCGAGCCACTTTTGCTCATCGGACCTAAAGGGCTTGCCAAAGTGGTGAATTCCCTGCGCGTGATTGCGCCGGAGCTTCCTTTTGAAATCAACTATCTGGAACTGACGGAGGCTGCGCAGACGGTCACTTTTGACGGATTCCGTATAGAAGCCTACAGGGTCAATCACAATGTCATCTGTTACGGGTACAGTATCGTGATAGATCGAATCGGCAGATTTGATGTGTCGAGAGCAGAAAAACTCAATATTCCGAGAAATTACTGGAATCGTTTGCAAAAAGGTGAGATAATAGAGACGGAAAACGGTACGTTTACGCCGGATATGGTGCTGGGGGAGCAGCGTAAAGGGCTTAAGGTGGCGTATTGTACGGATACCAGACCTACGGAAAGCATTGTACAGGGTGCCGCGGGCGCAGACCTTTTCATTTGCGAGGGTATGTACGGAGAACCGGAGAAGCTCGCGAAGGCGAAGGAGTATAAACACATGACTTTCTACGAGGCAGCCCAACTGGCAAAACAGGCGGATGTGGGGGAGCTGTGGCTGACGCATTACAGCCCGTCACTGATTCGTCCGGAGGAGTATATGCGTGAGGTAAGGAAAATTTTTCCAAATGCAGTAGCGGCGAAAGACGGCAGGAGTGTCGATCTTATGTTTCAGGACGATTGAGAAAGGAGTCGATGAGTTATGAAACGTTCCGGAGTAATCACTATTATCATCATAGGCCTGATCCTTGTAGCGGTAGTTGTAGGGTATGTGATAAATTTAAATCGTAAATCCGATGCAAACGAAGAAACTGTAGTGGAATCAACAGCGGTGCAGAAGGTGCTGCAAAAAGACTTAGAGCGGTATTATCCGCCTACGTCGAGGGAAGTGGTAAAATATTACGCTGAGATCACGAAATGTTTCTACAATGAAGAATATACGGACGAAGAGTTAGAGCAGTTGGCGTTAAAGATTCAGGAGCTGTATGATACCGAGCTGGTTGAAAATAAGTCGCAGGAAGACTATATGAATGACCTGCGTACAGAGATCGCCGATATGAAGAAGAGCAAGAGTACAATATCCGGTTACGTCCTTTCCTCCAGCGTCGATGTGGAGCCATTCGTGGAAAAAGGTTATTCCTGTGAAAGACTGTACTGTACGTTCAGCATAAAACAGGGTTCAAGCGGTACGGTGCGTTCCATGGAACAGTTCGTGCTGCGCAAGGATGATGACGGACACTGGAAGATATTGGGCTGGGAATTAGTCGAGGATTAGATCCCGGTGGGTACAGCAGGCAGCAATATATATGAAGAATGACAGGTAGCAAGAAAGGCAGCAGTGAGGCCGCGGCTGAACTGTTAGAAAGGCACGCAGATGGATATAGAAGCGACGTGCAAGGATAAAGATATTACAATACTGGCGATAGAGAGTTCCTGTGATGAGACCGCGGCGGCGGTAGTCAGAAACGGCAGAGAGGTGCTGTCAAATATTATCTCTTCACAGATTGATCTGCATACACTGTACGGCGGTGTGGTTCCGGAAATCGCATCCCGCAAACATACCGAAAGGATCAATCAGGTCATAGCAGAGGCACTGCAGACGGCGGATATGACGCTTCGTGACATGGATGCCATTGCAGTGACATACGGCCCCGGGCTGGTGGGGGCGCTGTTAGTGGGCGTGTCGGCAGCCAAAGCCATCAGTTTCGCGTCGGGGATTCCGCTGATCGGAGTCCATCACATTGAGGGACATATCAGCGCTAATTATATTGAAAATAAAGAATTGGAGCCACCCTATGTCTGCCTGGTCGTTTCGGGCGGACATTCGCATCTGGTACAGGTCAGGGACTACGGCGAGTACGAGATCATGGGCAGAACGAGGGACGATGCCGCCGGAGAGGCTTTCGATAAAGTGGCGAGAGCCATCGGACTGGGATATCCCGGCGGGCCGAAGATCGATAAAGTGTCGAAGGATGGCAATCCCGATGCGATCAAGTTTCCACGCGCTAAGGTGGCGGATGCGGTCTATGATTTTAGTTTCAGCGGATTGAAGTCCGCGGTGCTCAATTATCTGAATTCCTGCGAGATGAAAGGAATTGCGGTATGCCAGGCGGATGTGGCGGCCTCGTTTCAGAAAGCGGTGGTGGACGTACTGGTCGAACATTCCATGAATGCCCTGCAGGAGTGCGGCATGAAGAAATTTGCCATTGCGGGCGGCGTGGCATCCAACTCTGCACTGCGGAGTGCGCTTGAGGAGGAGTGTGCGCGGCGGAATATTACATTCTATCATCCCTCTCCCATTCTGTGTACCGATAATGCGGCGATGATCGGCGCGGCGGCGTACTATGAATACTGCAAAGGGGTGCGGCACGGATATGATCTGAATGCGGTGCCGAATTTGAAATTAGGGGAAAAAACATGAATAAAAGAAGATGTACCGCCATCGTGCTGGCGGCGGGAAGCGGCAGCCGCATGAAAAGCGATGTAGCAAAACAGTATATGCTCCTGCGGGGCAGACCGCTGATCTGGTATGCCTTGCAGGCGGTGGAAGAGTCCTCTGTCATTGATGACTGTATTCTCGTCACCGGTGCGGAGGATATTTCTTATGTAAAAGAAGAAATCGTGGCGCGATACGGACTGCGTAAGGTGACCGCTGTCATAGCAGGTGGAAAAGAACGGTACGATTCCGTATACAATGCCTTGCAGGCGATTGCGGATGGAGACATGACAAATCCGGAGCATAACGGTTATGTTTTCATTCATGACGGTGCCCGGCCTTTCCTGACGGAAGAGATTCTTAAGCGGTGTCTTGCGGAGGTAGAGAAAACGGGCGCATGCGTAGCCGGAATGCCGGTCAAAGATACGATTAAGATCGCAGATTCGGATGGTTATGCGGTACAGACGCCGGAGCGGAGTCTTGTCTGGCAGATCCAGACGCCGCAGGTATTTGAAATTCCGCTTATTACAGCGGCGTATGAATCTCTTATGCAGAGCAGGGACAGACAGACGGCGGACGGACAAGGGATCACGGACGATGCCATGGTGGTGGAAAGATTTACCGGTCATAGGGTTAAACTGGTGCAAGGTTCTTATGAAAATATTAAGATCACCACGCCGGAAGATCTGGTTATCGCAGAGGCTCTGTTGCAGCATAATGAACTGTCGGAATGAAGAAGCTTTGAAGAGGCCTGAAGGAGAACTGTTTTGAAAACAAACAATATATTGCAGGCGGAGGATATGCGCTATGCAAAGATACAACGGCTGATTGATTTGCTTTGCCCTAAAGAGCAAAATATTTTAGAGGTTCTTGCCGAAGATGGAATAAGTCCGTTCGATGTGGGGAAAAGAATAAAGGTTGACGGTAAGAATATCAGGATTAAGAATAGAGACTATATTGCTGCCGAACTGCAAAGAGTTACGATAAACACAGAAGGATCTATGGCAATATATGATCGTAACGGCAGAAAATTGTGCGGCAGTATGGACCTTAATGTATCTTCCAAAAATGTGGAATTGTTTTGCCTATGGGTACGAGAGAATAATGTTCCTGCAGAGGTCGTTTCGGGAACACGTGAGAGAATATTTCAGTGGTGTGTATTGGCAGTGGTCGTATTATTACGTATTGTATATAAAGCGCTGAAAATCATAAATAATGGTGGATAAAAAATAAATAAAATAAAAGGCAAAAATAGGTTGACACTGAAATTCATTTTTGCTAAAATAATCCTTGCGCTGACTGTGAGGGAAGCGTAATTCGAACACGGAGAGGTATCGAAGTGGTCATAACGAGGCGGTCTTGAAAACCGTTTGTCCGCAAGGGCGCGTGGGTTCGAATCCCACCCTCTCCGCT
>CAMWMS010000164.1 GCA_947175435.1 uncultured Lachnospiraceae bacterium
GTTGAAACCTATGTAATTACTGGACTTTTCAACTACTTAGCATGGTTTCCGAGTTAAACCACCCACTGTTAACCGAGAATTCGCCAAGCACCAGTGCCGCCATCACACTAAGCGGCGTACTGAGCATATTGGGCGTATTGACCGCCGCCAGCTTCAATCCGTCTATCGCCAGTTCCAATATGAGAAATTGGGCAATCAGCGGAATATTCGGATTTTCCTGCAGCATGATAAACTGAAAGGATTCCGGTATCCACTCTGGGTTCATCATGAGAAGCAGAAATGTGGGGGTCATGATATAAGTCAGTATAGAAATGATGAATCTGGACAATCGCAGGTATGTTCCCGTGATCGGCGGAAAATAATAGTCGTCCGCTTCTTCCACAATATCAAAAATGGATGTGGGTACGATCATGGCGGAGGGTGAATTATCCACCAGAATCACGATATCCCCCTCCAGCACCTGTGCTGCCGCCACGTCCGGTCGTTCCGTAAACTTAAATTTTGGAAAGGGATTAAACCACTTACGCTGATAGAGACATTCCGCCAGACTCTCCTGATTCATTGTCAGGGCATCCACCTGTATCTCCTCGATCCTTCTCTTCACCTTATCAAGAAATCCGTGATCCACCCTGTTATCCATATAGCACAGTACAATATCCGTGCGCGAGCTTTGACCGGCGTTTAACATCTCCATCCGAAGCTCTGTGCTTCGAATCCGCCGCCTGATCAGCGCCGTGTTAAAGACTATGGTCTCCACAAAACCATCCTTAGATCCGCGCAGTGTTTTATCCTTATCGGGTTCTTCCACACCTCTTGCCGGATAAGTTCTGGAATCAATCAGAATACATCTGTCATAGCCGTCAATAAAGAGGGCAAACACACCGGATAAAATACTGTAGAGAATATCGCTCCACGCATCTTTTAAATCAACTTCCACATACGGTGTCGCCTTCTTCGCCATCTCATGAACATTCTCCGGCATGTCCGCCGGTTTCAGATCAATGAAATACTGCAGAATCTTCATCATCAATTCATCTTTACAGAATCCGTCTATGAAATAGATGCATGCCTGCCTTCCTCCCACTTCTATGACACGATACACAATGTCAAAGCTGGTATCCGGTGCCATGTGTTCGTTCATATACGTCATAGTCTGCTGCAGGGATGTAGTCATTTTACTATTCTGGTTTTCTTCTCTTTTCTGCACTGTTAAAAACTCCTTCCAAGACTATACCATCGTTTTCCATAGTATGTCTTGGAAGGAGTTTTCTTATGCATCTTATCAGTTTTTTTAGCAAGATTATTGCTTACCTGTGCTGCCGTGTCCGCCACGGTCATCATGATTCAGATGTGTAACTTCGTCGAAAACAATCTTCGGCTGATTTTCCATAATGCGAAACTGGCATATCCTGTCATTTACATGGACCTGCGTATCCCGCACCGCATATACCGGCATGAACCATTGGTCGTTATCGCCGCAGTATGAACCGTCTATCACCCCTTGATGATTCGTCTGTATAATACCGAAATTCTTGAATGTAGAACTTCTGGGCACCACATGCGCCTCATACCCTGGCGGTAATTCCATGGCGACCCCTAACGGGATCAGTTTAAACTCGCCGGCTTTCAGATCCACGTCTTCCGCCGCACGCAGATCGATCCAGTCGGATTTACCGTCAATGTAAGTCAATTTTTCTATCTTATCCGTAAAGTATTTTATCTTGATCGTTTCCAATCTCTATTCCTCTTTCCGAAATTAATCAATACAGTGCAGTACCGGTGTCGCGGGATCCGTCTGGCGCAGACTCTCCTGTACGTCAATCACACGCTGATTGCTGCTTCCTTTCCAGTGCAGTTTGGTATCTTTCAAGTCAATCTTAAACTCCCCGTCCACCAGAACATCCACATATTTCATCATGGGATAGTGCAAAACATCCTCCCATGTGTCTCCTGTATATAGCCAGATCGTTTTATTGGGATACTTCTGTTTGATTTCTTCCATCAGTTCTCTTACGTCCAACCGGTTCGCCGAATGCAGCGGATCTCCGCCCGAAAAAGTAATGCCGCTGATATATGGCTTATCCAGTTGATCAAAAATTTCTTTCTTTGCTTTTTCATCAAATAAAATGCCGCCGTCAGGATCCCATGTAATAGGATTATGACACTCCTTACAACAATGCGTACAGCCGGCAACCCAGAGCACCACGCGCAGACCGTCCCCGTTTAACATATCATCCTTTGTTATGTTGTGGTATCTCATTACATACTTTTCCTTTCTGCGATCTCTGCCATCTTCGCATCACTTAATCTGGTATCTCCGTGCACACGTGAATACGCCAGATAACCGTTCATACGATCGATCTTAGTCAGATTACGGCTGCCGCACGCAGGGCATACATCCATCTCAAGTTCCTGGTGTCCGCAGTCGTCGCAGTAGGCTAATGATAAATTGACACCCTCATAGAATCCCATCTCCATGGCCCGGCGAATCAACGTCTTGATCGCATCCATGTTATAATCAATAGGATATTTCACATATTGTATTTTACCGCCGTTAGCCAGTTCCCAGAAGCGGTATTCCAGATCCTGCTTTTCAATCGGTGTGATGTCCTCCGTCACATGGCAATGGAAGCTGTTAGATACATATTCTTTATCAGACACACCTTCAATAATTCCGTATTTCGCCCGGAACTGCTTCACCTGTAAACCGCACAGATTCTCGGCCGGTGTACCGTAGATCGCATAGAGGTTTCCGTCTTCCTCTTTATATTCCGCTATTTTATTATTAATATGCTCCAACACTTCAAGCGCAAAGTTTCCGTCTTCTACAAGAGATTTCCCGTTATATAACTCCTGTAGTTCATTAAAGGCAGTAATTCCGAAACTGGCTGTCGCCGTCTTCAAAATCGGTTTGATCTTATCGTGAAGCTGCAAATGTCCGCCTAAGAATCCCCCCTCACAGTAAGCAAGCGGATTCGTGGAAGCACGCATCTCCCCCAGATACGCATAAGTTCTGATATGAAGCTGTCTGATCAAATTCAGATAATAGTCCAGCACCTCATAAAAATCTCTGTTCTCCTGACGGGATTTCGCCAAAATCATAGGTAGATGCAATGAAACAACACCTATATTAAACCTGCCTACAAAAACAGGAGAATCCGCCTCATCCGCTGGGTGCATGCCGCCCCTCTCGTACCACGGAGACAGGAACGCACGACAACCCATGGGGGAGATTACCTTGCCGTACTGTTTATACATGCTGGCAATATACCCTTTGCCGGTCAGGCTCAGCCAGTCCGGATACATCGTCTTGGCAGAACACTCTACGCCCGCCTCAAACACGTCTTCCAGTTCTTTACCCGGTCCGTGCAGATTCTCGTCATATAAGAAGACGATCTTAGGAAAAAGTACCGGTTTCTTACATTCTTTCTTGCCCTGTCCCTTCCGGCGCACATTGAGCATGGTGATGGTAGCCAATTTCGCAAATCTTCCGGTACCGATCCCTGCTGTTACGGTGATAAAAGGATAGTCTCCGCGACTGCTGGCCACCGTATTGAACTTGTACTCCCATCCCTGGAATCCCTGCTCAAACTCTTTTTTGACATCCGCCAATGCCTGTGCCTCGGCAGTTTCTCCGTCCACTCCCAGCTTCGTATATTTCTCCACATTGCGTTTATAAGACTTCTCCGCATAAGGCTCTAAGATCTTATCTACTTCCGGCACGGTAAACCCGCCATACTGCTGACTGGCAGCGCTAAGTACAATATCGCCGATCACGTCGAATGCCACATCCAGCGTCTTCGGCTCGTTATACCAGATATTACCCATCTCAAACCCACCGCTTAAGACCTCCGCTACATTGAAAAGGCAACAGTTCATCGTATCTCTTCTGGCAGACATATCATGAACATACAGGTACCCGTCACGACACGCCTGAATCTCTTCCGTGGTCATAAAAAACTTCTGATACAATTCTTTATTAAACTGATTAAAGATCAGGCTTCTCTTCGTGGATACCAAAGCGCTATCCGTATTAGCATTCTCTTTATCCCCGATATACATGATGGACTGACTCTTCTTGTAGACATCGTCCATCATACGCACAAAGTCCTGTTTATAATTACGATAATCCCGATAGCTCTTGGCAACGATCGGCTTGACATCCTCCAGTGCACTCTCTACAATGTTGTGCATGATCTGAATCGGAATCTTTTCCTCTCCCAACTCATTTACCTTATCGATCACTGTCTGGCATATATGACGTTTCTCTTCATCCGTGAATTTCGTCAAGGCACGATATGCACTCTTGCCTACGGCATCGATCACTTTCTGGACATTGAAATTCTCCAGGCTGCCGTCTTTCTTAATTACTTTTACGATCTTATCCGGTTTATATTCCAGTCCGAAATTCTCGTCAACTGTATTGTCTGGCCCAAACTTACTGCTCATTCATTTCCCCTCCGTGGCGTTTCGTATAAATGGTATTACCGTACCTCTCAAAATAAATCCCACATAAATCTACAAAATATAGTGGTGGTTGACATAAAATCTCTATATTTTGTGGTTTAGATTAAGTATAAGATAAGAAGCATCTTATGTCAATGACTCTTCTGATTAAAAACCACCAAAAAGGGATATGCCTTTTTGTGACATATCCCAAACTTTACACTATATCCATTTTTTAATAAAATTCTATTGACTTTTGGAAACCGTTAACATACCGGAGCCCGCTATCGCCTCGACAGCCTCCTGAATTGTCTCCACAGGCATTGTCAGCGCAAACCGTACATGTCCGCTGCCCAGCGACCCGAAGCTGCTTCCCGGTGTACACAGCACGCCCGTCTTCTCCACCAATTCCATGACAAAATCCACGTCATCCGTATAGCCATCCGGAATCTTCGCCCAGGCAAACATTGTACCTTCACTGTCTTCCATATGCCATCCGATCTTTCGCAGGCCTCCGCAGAGAGCATCCCTGCGCCGCTGATATTCCTTGCACTGCTCCTTCACCATGTCATCCGATCCTGTTAGTGCGGCCACCGCGCCGTATTGTACCGGCAGATACGTACCATAATCAATCTGGGACCGAAGACGTTTGAAATTAGCCACGATCTCTTTATTTCCCGTCAAAAAGCTCATTCTGGCTCCGGTATAATTATATGACTTGGAAAGAGAATAAAATTCCACAGCAATCTTCTTCGCTTCAGGAATCCGCAGAATCGATTTACCAACCCTGCCGTCATAGATAATATCAGAATAAGCATTGTCATGAATAATGACAATATTATGTTCAATTGCCCATGGGATTAATTTCTCATAGAACGTATCCGGCGCTGTCTTACATACCGGATTTAGCGGATAGGAAACAATCATGCATTTGGCACGTGCAAGCAGTTTCTCATCCATGCTCTCCAAATCAGGCAAATAGTGATTTTCTTCCGTCAGGTCATAAGTCACCACTTCCGCCCCTGCTAAAGACGGACCGATCCCGAAAATAGGATAGCCCGGATTCGGCACCAGCACCACATCTCCTGTATTGCAGAGTGATAGACAGATATGTGCGATCCCCTCCTGTGAACCGTACACGGACATGATCTCATCCTTTTCAAGATTCACACCGTAACGCTCCTTATACCGCTTCTGTACGGCTTCAATCAGTTCCGGTATGTCGATCAGCGCATACTTATAATTCTCCGGTTTTTTCGCCGCCTCAATCACTGCCTGCATCACATGCTCCGCGGGTGGAAAATCCGGGGTACCTACGGAAAGGTTATAGATTTTTTTACCCTGTTTTTCCGCCTCCGCTTTCTTGTCGTTTAATACCTGAAATATGCCCGCCTCATAGTCTTTCATGCGGTCTGCAAATTGTATACTCATGTCTTTTTGTTCCTTTCTGTGTTACTGTATCTCGCGCTGGGGAATTCTACTCTGCAGTGCGCGCTCGATTCCGCTTTGCTCCATCTCGCTCACGCTGGGGAATTCTACCCCGCAGTGCGCGCTCGATTCCGCTTTGCTCCATCTCGCTCACGGGCTTCGCCCTATCACTCCGTAAACAAACAAAATTGTCAGCAAGCTGCCATTTTGTTTGTTTACGGAGTGGCACTGCTCATTGCTTACGTGTATATTGCATATAAACTCCGTTTAGGTAGTCTTTGTATTCCTCCAGGACTCCGGCCGGGGCAATGATCTGCGCACCCACACCCAGTCCTGTCAGCCAGCCGTAGAACTGACCGCTTAGCGCTACCTGCACTCTCACCGAAAAATGTTCGTCATCCCTCTTGCGAATGGGCACTTCTTTCCCGAAACGGTCCAATACAACTCCGATGAACCGATTTTCAAAGATAAGCGTAACGATCTCTTCTCTGCCGCCAAACATACCGAAAGTCTTATTCGCATATGCTGCAATGTAGAACCTATCAAACAGT
>CAMWMS010000165.1 GCA_947175435.1 uncultured Lachnospiraceae bacterium
GTTCTTCCCCATCACAGAGTAAGTCACATAGAGATAGCTGTCATCTATCGTATACCGCTGTGCCACCAGACCCGCAAGCTGCACGCCTTCTATCTCGCCGTCCTGCGGCTGCCAGAGCTGTTCAAAACTGACACCATTGTCATAAGACACATGCAGGCTGTGCCCCCGCAGCCTCTCCGTACGCTTCACACTCACTCCCGCACACCCGACAAACAGTGCGGTGCCGTCCTCACTCTGTCCCACCAGCGTAGCATAGTCATCATGAAAAGCGCTGACCCTTTCCCACGATGCACCCCTTCCGATACCACGCCATAATCCTGTTTTCTGAGATGCGAACCAGAGACAGTCCGGATCATTGCCGTCCACGATCAGCCGGTACCCCGTACCGCGCCCGTTCCAATTACCGTGAACCGGCATCGGCATCTCATAATATCGGAAATGTTCCCCATAATCATCGGACACCGCAAGCTTACCGCGGGGTGCACTGCCGATACCGCAGGCGATGTATAACCGCTCCGGGCGATCCTTGTCCAATGCCACCGCCGCCGGAAATGTCTCTCTTAAGTCTTCCATCGTCACGTGGTCAATCAGGCTGTGCCACCGTTTCGCTTTCGCATCGAAGCGGTATACGCCGCCGATATCGGTCCTGATATACAGAACCCCTTTTTCTTTCGGATGAAAAATAAAACCTGTCACGTAACCGCCGCCGGGAATGGGGAGGTTACGGTATGTATACTGCCGTGTCTGCATAGTACGCTCCTTTATCATAATGACGTATCCGTTTACATCCTATCATAGCATTGACATCCGCCCACTTCTATAGCAAAAATTTAATGTATTTTACATCAAAAAATTACACTTCCCATTTCAATTTTGTTTCGATATATTAAAAAGCAATTACAGTTCAGACAGAGTTATGCTTGAACAGCCAGAGAATTCTTTATCTATTCAGGCTGATTATCAGCACAAGTGTGAAAAATGTTATAATATTCCATATTTAATAAACGAGGAGGATTTTTATCATGAAATTCAGTAACGGATGTTGGTTATTTAAGGAGGGCGTATCCTGTTTCTCTCCGAGCGAAGTCTGTTATACCACCGTCAAGGACACCAAAGTGACTCTGTGTGCACCGCCGCATCCTATTAAAGAAAGAGGCGATACGCTGGCGGCGTAAATCTCACCATTCGCATCACCTCGCCTATGCCCGACGTGATCCGGGTACAGACTTTCCACCATATGGGCACGGTGAATAAGACGCCTTCTTTTGAATTGAATCTGGACAATCCGCAAATTTTACAAGTGGAAGATACGACGGATACCCTCACGGTTACCAGCGGCACTCTGTCCTTAGTCATCACCAAGAATCCCTGGTCCATGACTTACAGAAGCGGCGGCAGAACGCTTACGGGAAGCGGCCGGCGTGACCTCGCCCTGATGAAAACGGATTATAAGGGTGACTGCTATGAATTAGAGGGCGATCTGGAAAATACCTATATGCGTCAACAGCTTAACATCGGTGTCGGCGAACTTCTGTACGGCACCGGCGAACGCTTTACCCCTTTTGTCAAAAACGGACAGACCGTGGAAATATACAATGAAGACGGCGGTACCAGCACCGAACAGGCATACAAGAATATTCCCTTCTACATTTCCAATAAGGGATACGGTGTTCTGGTCAATCATCCGGAACGCGTTTCCTTCGAATTCGGCACGGAAAATGTCACGAAGGCGGCTTTCAGCGTGGAAGGCGGCAGTCTGGACTACTTCTTCTTTAACGGTCCTACGATGAAAGACGTGCTGACCAGATATACCGATCTGTCCGGCAAGCCGACTCTGCCGGCACCCTGGACATTCGGTTTATGGCTGTCCACTTCTTTTACAACCAATTACGACGAAGAGACGGTTATGAGTTTTATCGACGGTATGCTGGATCGGGGCATTCCGCTGCGCACCTTCCACTTCGACTGTTTCTGGATGAAAGCATTCCACTGGACGGATTTTGTCTGGGATGAAGAGGTATTCCCCGATCCTGCCGGACTTCTGTCCCGCATCAAGGCGAAGGGATTAAATATCTGTGTGTGGATCAATCCTTATATCGGCCAGGAGTCAGTCCTGTTTGCCGAAGGCATGGAGAAGGGTTACTTCATCAAACGTCCGAACGGCGATGTATGGCAATGGGATATGTGGCAGCCCGGCATGGCGCTGGTGGACTTCACTAACCCCGAAGCATGCAAGTGGTATCAGGATAAGCTGGAAGCGCTGCTTGATATGGGCGTGGACTGCTTCAAGACGGATTTCGGCGAAAGGATTCCTGTCAACTGCGTCTACCACAACGGCTCCGATCCGAAGAAGATGCACAACTACTATACCTATCTGTACAACAAAGTAGTGTTTGAACTGTTAGAAAAGAAACGCGGTAAAGGTGAGGCAGTACTGTTCGCCCGTTCGGCAACCGTAGGCGGTCAGAAATTTCCCGTACACTGGGGCGGCGACTGCTGGTCTGACTATGAATCCATGGAAGAGAGCCTGCGCGGCGGTTTGTCCTTACTGATGTCCGGCTTCGGCTTCTGGGCGCACGATATCGGCGGATTCGAGCATACCTCCACCGCGGACGTATACAAGCGCTGGGTTGCTTTCGGTCTGCTGTCTTCCCACAGTCGCCTGCACGGCAGCCAGTCCTACCGTGTGCCGTGGTTGTACGACGAGGAAGCCGTGGACGTGGTGAGAACTTTTACCCGGTTAAAAGCGTCTCTTATGCCATATTTATATCGGACATCCATCGACACCTCCCACTCCGGCGTACCAACTATGCGAAGCATGGTGCTGGAATTTACGGAGGATAAGAACTGTTATTATCTGGATAAACAATATATGCTGGGCGATAATCTTCTGGTCGCTCCGATCTTTAACGATGAAAGCATGGGTTCTTTCTATCTGCCGAAGGGCACGTGGACGGACTTCTTTACAGGAGAGACCGTTGACGGCGGCGTATGGGTTGAGAAGAAATATGATTATCTGCATCTGCCCCTGATGGTTCGCCCGAACTCCATCATTGCGATCGGTGCCTGCGATGATAAGCCAGACTATGATTACGCCGACGGCGCAGAACTACGCGTATACGCATTGACAGACGGTCAGAAAGCAGAAACGACAATGTACGGTATGGCACAGAATGCGGAATTAAACGTGTCTGTTATGAAAGACGGTGCGCAGATTACGATTGCGGCGGAGAATATCGGTAAGAAGCCGTATACCGTAAGGCTCGTCAATGTACAGGCAGCATCCGCTGACGGAGCCGCCATGGAAGTGGTCGGAAACGATACAGTACTGACACCGAATGCTGAGAAGGTGGTTGTGAACATTTAAGCATTCACTTACATAAAACGCCCCTCAGAGAGTTGCTGCTCTTTGAGGGGTTTCTGATTTACTATTTGATCCGGCCTATTCCGCAAGCTTTTTCATCAGTTCTTCTAAACTTATGGCACCGACAACAGCTTCGTATTCGCCGGCATCATAGTCACTATACTGCTCATATGTGATTTGCACACCGTCAGCATAGCTTGCGCTGTAATACCCGATCGATCCCTGTTCGTCATCATCCGGATATCCGTTCTCATTGACATCATCAAAATTATATGTCACGATCTGCGTAACAGTCTTAAGTGAATATTGATTATTCATACTCATATAAGTAGTATATCGGATCGCACCTGCATAGTCACTGTTATAATTTCTTATCCTGTTTTCCTTCGGAATATATTCGTATCCTACATTTCCCATCACGCCATATCCCCAATGATCCATGAGCGGGTAAGCCCTTCCGTCATGATAGGTATACAGGCTGACCCAGAATCCGTTATCCCCAATCACCAGCTCCGGAATGTCGTCACTGTCAACATATATTAAATCACCGGACAGATTCGAGTCGTCTTCCACTTGCCACAACTTGATAATTGCCGCATACGCCTCTTTGTAACCTGCAAATTCACCATTCTTCTTTGCCCCCAACAGCTCCCGGATTCCCGCAATCGAAACAGGATTTGCCCTACTCGACAAAGCCTCCGACAAAGACCACTGCGGGACAAAGTATCTGTACTCCTCATCCATCTCAGCCGCAAACCCATAATACACCGCCGCAAAGGTGGTATTTCCATATGTTTCAATCAAGACAATATCCGTATAGTTATCATAATTGATATCAAAAAACGATACGGCATCGAGTCCGGCAAACTGCTGCCCTTCCAGATTTTCAGGAACGTACGGCTGAATCTGTGTCAGGATCGTCCCGTCCTGAACGAGCTGAATATTAAGCTCCTGCCCCTCCTCCGCAGGCGCATAAGGAACAAACCACACCTTGCCGCTGTACTCGCTAAGTTCCACCTCAAATGTCTGCTCACTGATACAGTTGTCACCGAATCGATTCTTGAGCTCGTCCGTTTGCGAATTCTCCGTTATAACCACTTCGCCATCCGTCGGCTCTTCCTTATCACCGGTATTCATTTCGATATCACCGATGACCTGTTCTTCCACGAAATCATCCGAAGCCGGCTCCGGTGACTTCTCCCCTTCATGTTCTGCCTGTATTGTTTCCGCACTTTCTATCTCCTGATTTGGTTCTGTGCCGCATGCCGCAATCGTCCCGGCAGTAAACAGCAGAAGTGCGCAGACCCGGAGCTTATGCTTTCTCGCCAATAAGTTATTTAGTATCATTTGTATTTCCCCTTCTTCATATGTTTTGAATGTAACTTTCTTCACACCTGTTATAGCACAACGCATATGATATAGCAATCACTCCGCCTATAGAAAGTTTAGAGACACAAGTCGGGGGGAGAAATTTCAGTTCAGTAAAAAAAATTTATCCGCTATATTGACAGGCAAATCTGAACGTGGTAACATATCAACAGTTTAATATGGTAAACCGTTGAAGCGGAGATAACGGCAATCATGCCTATACAGAGAACCCGTGAGGCTGAGAATCGGGTAAGAAACAAGTTGTCAAATGGACCGCCGAGGGTGCAGTCAAATGCGTTTTGCGCAAAGTATTCTGCAACGTGAAGGCATACGTCAGTTGCCGGGGATATACAGGTATCCTGCTAAGTGCACGGGCATTTCCGTGAATCAAGGTGGCACCGCGGATAGAAATTATTCGTCCTTGACAGAATTTGTTCTGTCAAGGATTTTTTTGCGCGCATAAGCAGAATCAGAAGTCTTAGATGGCAGGCGCCATGCCTGCATGAGCGCATGTCATCTGAGGCTTATGACGAGCAACGCGAATGAGGAATGCTTGCATTCCGAATCTGCTTATGCACGAAAAAGACCACAATCACTGGAGGTAACCATTATGAAATTTTCACCAGATCTAAACACCGTCAAGCAGATCGCTGCCACGGGAGGCTACAAGGTAGTACCCGTCAGCTGCGAGATCCTGTCTGATATCTGCACACCGATCGAAGCAATGAAAATACTAAAGAATATATCCACCCACTGTTACATGCTGGAATCGGTTGCCGAGAAAGAGAAATGGGGAAGATATACTTTCTTAGGATATGATCCCAAACTGGAGATCACCTGTATCGACGGTGAATTGAAAGCAGGAAATATTAAGATTCAAACCGATAACCCGTCGGCATTCCTGCGCCAGATACTCTCCGATTACAAGAGTCCGCGCTTTGATTACCTTCCCTCTTTTACAGGCGGACTGGTCGGATATTTTGCATACGATTATCAGGGGTATCGGGAGCCGTCGGTCAAAATTCCCGTACAGGACACCGAGGCATTTAAAGATGTTGATTTGATGCTCTTCGACAAGGTCATTGCCTTCGACAATTTCCGCCAGAAGATCATCCTCATCGTCAACATGCCTTTAGAGGATATCGAAGTCGGATATAATAAAGCAGTCATGGAATTAAAACAGCTCTGCGACCTGCTGCGCACGGGCGAAAAGAAAAGCGAACCCGCCGGGCGGCTTCTGGGAGACGTCACGCCCCTGTTTGACAAAGCGCATTACTGCGATATGGTAGAAAAAGCAAAACACCATATCCGTGAAGGAGACATCTTCCAGATCGTGCTCTCCAACCGCCTAAGCGCACCCTTTGAGGGCAGCCTGCTGGGCACATACCGAATTCTGCGCACCATCAATCCGTCGCCCTATATGTTCTATTTCTCGGGAACGGATGTGGAGGTAGCCGGCGCCTCTCCGGAAACTCTCGTCAAGCTGGAAAACGGCGTACTGCATACATTTCCGCTGGCCGGAACAAGACCGCGCGGGAAAACCGAAGCGGATGACATGGCGCTGGAAAAAGAACTGCTGACCGACGAAAAAGAGCTGGCGGAGCACAACATGCTGGTCGATCTGGGACGAAACGACCTCGGCAAAATCAGTAGATTCGGCACCGTACAAGTTGAGAAACTGCATTCC
>CAMWMS010000166.1 GCA_947175435.1 uncultured Lachnospiraceae bacterium
TTACGTTATCACCCATTGTTTCTGCTTCCAGATCTGCGCACTGCCCACCGATCATACCATATATCCCGGCCTTACGACCAAGAATCTGCATGGATTGTGCAATTCTGCGATACTCTTCAATCATCTCTACGCCTTCAAAAGCCCGTCCCGCCGTCTCAAAAGCATAGTTTAGAAGGCCGTCACCTGCCAGAACCGCCATACCCTCTCCATAAACTACATGTGTGGTTTTACGTCCTCTTCGGTATTCATCGTTATCCATAGACGGAAGATCATCATGCACAAGTGAATAGTTATGTATCATCTCAAGCGCTGCCATGAACAGGGACAGTGCCCTTCCCAGGACAGTCCGCTGCGCCAGCTCCTCATTCTGCAATCCGCCTTCCGCTGTCTGCCATATTTCATTTACCTCCGTAAACAGCGCTGCACTCTCCACCATTAGCAGCGGGCGTAATCTCTTACCGCCTGCTGTAATCGAATAATTCATAGCCTGCAGAACGGTTTTCTGATATCCCTCCTCTACCGGAAGATATCTGCCGATCATATGCTCTATCTGTTCCGTTTTTTGTCCGATTTCTTCTTTAAAATTCATCTAATCCACCATCTTCATTAATCTGAAGCACTTTCTTCTCCACTCTGTCAATCGTCTCGTTACACTTATGAAGCAACTTCATTCCCCTGTTGTACTCCTGAAAAGACTCCTCCAGCGTGATCTCCTCTGTTTCCAAATGAGCAATCACTTCCTCTATCTGTTCAAATGCCTCTTCCAACGAAATCTGTTCCGGCTCTTCTACCTGCTCCTGTTGCTTTTTGTCCTCACAAACCGCTTCACCCTGCACGGGTTGTATTTTTTTTTGTCCCGACACTTTTCTACACTTCCTCTCGTTTCTGCCGTACCCCGGACGCCGCTCTTAGCTTATCCATAACCTGTACGTTCAATCTGCCGTCTTTCAGATACACACTCATTCTGTCCCCCACCGCTACCTGCTTGATCGAAGCTACGGTTGCTCCTTTAACATCTGCGGCGTATACATATCCCTGATTCAGCTTGTCCAGAGGAGACAGCCCTTTCATCTGCTGCACGTATATATCCATCTTATGACGGAAATCCTGCAAACGTCTTTCCATTGCATTTTGCAGATGTTCCTCCAAAGATAACGCCTGTGTCCTTTTCATCCGTATCGTATTGACCGGGCTTAGGTACCGCAGCTTGTCACCGTAATGTTCTGCTTCCTGCCGATAGCGCCCTATGACTCTTCGGCACATATGGTGCATAGTATAAGCATATTCCGACATCTTATCCTGTATCTGTTCAATATCATAGACCGCCAGTTCCGCCGCCGCAGACGGTGTCGGTGCACGCAGATCCGCTACGAAATCCGCGATGGTCGTATCCGTCTCATGCCCCACCGCAGAAATGATCGGCACACGGCAGTCAAATATAGCCTGCGCAACCGCTTCCTCATTAAATGCCCACAAATCTTCTATCGAACCGCCGCCTCTGCCGACAATGATCGTATCTACGCTCAGCTGCTCCAAGGCGTGAATACCGTTCACAATGCTGGGTACCGCCGCTTCTCCCTGCACGATGGCCGGATACAGAATGATCTGCACATAGGGATTCCTTCTGCCTGCAATGTTGATAATATCCCTCACGGCCGCTCCCGTGGCCGCTGTCACAACGCCCAGCGTTCTGATATATTTGGGGATCGGCTGCTTATACTGTAACGCAAACATTCCACGCTCTTCCAGTTCCCTTTTCAACTGTTCATACCGCTCGTAGAGCTGCCCGGCGCCATCCAATGTAATCTCTTTGGCATAGAGCTGATACCTGCCGTCCCGTTCATAGACATCCACACTGCCGCTTACCACAATCTGCTGTCCTTCTGTCATCTGAAATTTCAGTCCTCTGCGGTTTGTGGCAAACATAACGCACGCTATAGTACCTTTGCTATCCTTTAATGTAAAATAAATATGTCCAGAGGAATGATATTTGCAGTTGCTGACCTCGCCCTTGACCATGATCGACTGCAACATATAATCCTGCGTGAACATATTTTTAATATAAGAATTCACCTGTGCAACTGTGTATACATTCTGCATACCGATACCCGTCCACCTACGCAAACTTAGCTAAAATGCCATTAACAAATCCTGACGAGGCATCCTGACCGAATTTCTTTGCAAGCTCCACTGCCTCATTAATTGCAACCCCTGTAGGTACGGAATCATCATAATTGATCTCATATACCGCCAATCTTAAGATCGTAAGATCTACTTTACTCATCCTGGCCGTGTTCCACCCTTCCGCCTTCTCATTCAACTGTTCATCTATCTCGGAGAGCTTTTGCTGAATCTTATGGTACTTATCCGAAATATAATCGGCATCCTTGTCCTGCGCGGCATCCTCATCCTCAAAAAAAAGACACTCTTGTTCCGTCATATCCTCTACACTGTTAAATTCTACGCGGAATAATAACTTAAATATTTGTTCCCGCAACTCTCTTCTGCTCATAATAGCTCCTGTTTTATCGTTAACGTGTTATGAATGCACCACATTGATGCCGGCTATACGGATATTGACATCCGTCACTTCCAGGCCTGTCATATTCTCGATCGCATTCTTCACTTTATTCTGGACGCGCTGGCAGGTCGCCGGAATATTGAATCCATACTCCATGGTGATGGCAAGCTCTACTTTGACTTTCTTATTGAAAATCTCCACTCTGACACCTTTCGCAAGCCCTTTGACACCTACCCTGCTCAGGAGCTCATTTGCCACATTACCATTCATTGCTGCGACACCGTCTACTTCCGTAGCTGCGAGTGCGGCGATCATTGCTACCACGTCATCCGCAATTTTAACCGTTCCGAATTTCTCATCTTCCTGTAATACATGGGTGTTTTTTGCTGATTCCTGTTCCATATTCATCTTCCACGCCTTTCTTTCATTTGGCATAAGTATACCAAAAATTATCATTTTTGCATAGTCCTATTCCCGTTAAAGCCAAAAGCTCATACTGTACTGCTTCTCATCGTCCGAATATGATACCACGCCGTCGGGACAATCCAAATATTGAAATATCCCCTGATTCATGATCAGCGCCTCCTGCATCTGCTTATAAACCTCGTAGTCCGCACATTTTAAAGTCACATAAGCGCTTCCTTTCTCATATTCTTCCCGAAAGATTCGCTCAATCTGCTCCTCATTCCATTCCGTGAAATAGAGCCCTTCCCGTACATAGTAGTTATCTCTCATCGAATCACACACCGGCAGATCCACTACATTATCCAACGTATGTGTCAGATTCATCTGTTCGGTAGACACACACAGATAATCATAGTTGATCGTGGGAATCTTCTCGACTGGATACCCGGAAGCACCGCCCACCGCCTGATAAGAGGCATCTCCCCATGTCGTGTCCACATAATAGTAGCTTCCGTCTATCTGCACGAGATTCCATGCATGTCCCTCACCGCCGATAACGCGTCCCAGCACAAGTGTTGCGAATATCCCTGCCTCATTTAAAAGGTACTGCGTGGCCTTGGCATATCCTTGGCAGACAGACCTGCCCTCTATAAATACCGAGCAGATATTCTGATTATCCTCAGCCAATGCATCATATTCCGTGTGATGAATCAGATATTCATATATATATTTTACTTTCATATAGTCGTCTGCATTCTCTGGCATATCCGAAAGGCATTGATTTACATAACTATCTATCTGCTTCTGCTTCTCCACTATCTCGTCCTGACTGAAACGATACGTACCTGTAAACGTAATTTTCTTGAGAATATCACCCAGCGTATATTCCGTGTAAGTATAACCGTCCACGTAGAAAATCTCCGGATGATCGTTCAGCACGCATTGAAAAACATGGGAAATCTCATCCTTATCACAACTGGACAGTTTCACGTCTTCCTCAAACTGCATCAGCGCATCCCGTATCTCCAGATAAAGCTGCTGCTTTCCCTCTGACAGCTTGCTGTAGGCATATCCGTCCTCCTGCTCCCGTTTAATTACCTGCTCTGTCGGTTCGGATTCCTCCTGCCTCGCTCCGAGATTTTCCTGTCTGTACAGATCACTCTTCTGACGGGGCAGTGTCTGCCATGCATAAGCCAGACATCCCGTAAGAATCAACATACCTGTCAATAATATACCTGTTCTCTTCATATGCATTCACCCTCATCATCACAGAGCAAATCGCTTAGGCTCGATTACGAGATCTGCTTCGCGGACTCAGAATGTCCCATACCGCTAGTTTCTTCCAAACTCAGACAATTCCAATCCGTCATTCCGCTCTATGGTCATACCGATGCTCCACTGATTGACAAACAGCAGCAGCGGATTCCCCTTTAAATCCTTGATCTTCTTCATATCAGAGGTGCCTGTCAGCTTGTCAAGATCAATCTCCTTATTCTCTATCCAGCGGATGTGTTCGTAAGGAAGATTCTCAAGCTTGATTTCTACATTATACTCATTCTCCAAGCGATACTTCAGTACGTCGAACTGCAACACGCCAACCACGCCGACGATAATCTCTTCCATACCTGTATTATATTCCTGAAATATCTGAATGGCACCTTCCTGCGCGATCTGTGTGATTCCCTTCACGAACTGTTTTCTCTTCATTGTGTCAATCTGTCGCACCCTTGCAAAGTGCTCCGGTGCAAAAGTCGGAATACCCTCATACTCAAACTGCTCCTTCGGCATACAGATGGTATCTCCGATCGAAAAAATACCCGGATCAAATACACCGATAATATCTCCTGCATACGCCTCATTCAATATCTTACGCTCGTCCGCCATGATCTGCTGCGGCTGCGACAAGCGCATGACCTTACCGCCCTGCACATGCTTTACTTCAGCGCCTGCATCAAATCTGCCGGAGCAGATACGCATAAATGCCACCCTGTCGCGGTGTGCCTTATTCATATTTGCCTGTATCTTAAAGACAAATGCGGAAAAATCATTTTCCACCGGATCAATAAGCCCAATGTCTGCCCTACGTGGAAGTGGTGTTGTTGTCATCGCCAGAAAATGTTTCAGGAAAATCTCCACACCGAAATTTGTAAGCGCCGATCCGAAGAATACCGGCGTCAGATCACCTGCCTGTATCCGCTCCAAATCATACTCCGCGCTGGCGCCGTCAAGAAGCTCTATCTCGTCAAACAATTGCGCCTTATATTCCTCCCCGATATGCTCTGTCAGCACATTCTCCTCCCCAATCGGGATTCTGGTAGCATGTCCCTCCTTCGTTCCCTTCTCGGTGTCCGAATAAGTGATGACACATTTACTCTCACGCTCATAGACACCCTTGAAGCTCTTACCGGAACCGATCGGCCAGTTAATCGGACATGTGGCAATTCCCAATTCCTTCTCGATCTCGTCTAACAACGTGAATGTATCGTTGGCATCACGATCCATCTTATTGATAAAAGTAAAAATCGGAATATGACGCATGACACACACCTTGAACAGTTTTCGTGTCTGAGCTTCCACACCCTTAGAAGCATCGATTACCATGACTGCGGAATCCGCTGCCATCAATGTCCTGTATGTGTCTTCTGAGAAGTCCTGATGTCCCGGTGTGTCCAGAATATTGATACAGAATCCATCGTATTCAAACTGCAGCACCGACGAAGTGACGGAAATACCTCTCTCCTTCTCGATCTCCATCCAGTCGGAAACCGCATGTCTGGCGGTTGCCTTTCCCTTTACGCTGCCCGCCAGATTGATCGCCCCGCCATATAACAGGAACTTCTCAGTCAGAGTCGTCTTACCCGCATCCGGATGCGATATAATCGCAAAGGTTCTTCTTTTGTTTATCTCGTCCGCGTAATTGCCCACGTTTTCTTCCTCCAGATCTTATAACATAGATTTGCCGGCAAACTCCGGCTGTATACCGAAATAATCAAGTACTGTTGCCCCGATATCCGCAAAGGTATCTCTCGTACCGAGATTCATAGGCGTCACACTTCGCCCGTACATAATAAAAGGCGTATGTTCTCTGGAATGATCCGTCGATACCGTATAGCCCGGATCACACCCGTGATCCGCCGTGATCATCAGAATATCCTCATCCCGTAATAACTCCAGCAATTCCGGCAGTTTATTGTCAAAATAGGTAAGTGCCGCGGCATATCCGTCTATATCATTCCGATGACCGTACAGCATATCATAATCCACAAGATTAATGAAGCACAGACCCTCGAAATCCCGGTTCATATACGCAATCGTTCTCTCGATACCCTCTGCATTGCCCTTGGTATATACATACTCCGTGATTCCCTTGCCCGCAAAGATATCTTTGATCTTACCGACAGAGATCACATCTTTCCCCGCCGCTTTCAGCTGATCCAGCATAGTGACTGCCGGAGGCTCCAGCGAAAAATCATGCCGTCCGGAGGTTCTGGTA
>CAMWMS010000167.1 GCA_947175435.1 uncultured Lachnospiraceae bacterium
TATACTTTGGACAGCTACACCATTTGTCAATTATAAGATGAACTCTATATTGCCCGTACACAATTATCTGTTTAAAGCTATCAGCGGCTTTATGATTTGCTTCTTTGTTCTGTATTTATGTTATTTTGGTTTGGTGTATATGGTAAATATGCGATATATCAAATTCAGCACTAAATGACAGACCGCCGCATATGGTGGTGAGCCATTTGAGAAAATAATGCACCGGAAAACACATGGCATTCTATTACAACGCATTAATCACACCCTGAACGCCCTGCTCCTCATAAATCTTCTTATAATATGCCACCTCGTCCCGAATCAGCTCGTCAATGACCTGCATACCGAGAAGCTCCACCGGCGCTTTATCGTCAGTCATGATATAGTCACCCGCTTCATATGCAATCAGGTTATCTGCAACCGCCGCCATCATTGCTGCGAGATTTTCGTCTGCAAGATTTTCACGATGAATCGCCAGATTCTCTAAAATCTGTGGATTATCAGAGGCAAAAAGCTCCCTGTTCGTAGACCCCTTCACATCCACCGTATACACCTCGCCGAACACACTGCTGATCGTGTCTGCGAGATGTTGATTAATACTTCCCTCACTGCTGCCACGCATATTCATATTGACCACCATCACGCCGTCTTCATTCAAGTGGTCTTTTACCAATGTAAAAAATTCCATGGAGGACATCTGAAAAGGAATGGTAATATCCTGATAAGCGTCCACCATGATCACATCGTATTTACCGTCAATGGCATTCAAATACGCCCTGCCGTCATATGTAGTCACATTCACATCCTCAGGCATCTCAAAATATTCCCGTGCAAGATTCGTGATCTTCTCGTCGATCTCCACGCCCTCTATCTCCATATCTCCGTAATAATTACGGCATTGGTGCGCGTAAGTACCCGTCCCCATTCCGAGAATCAGCACATCACAATCGGCAGGCTTGTCCTGTCCGGTCATAAGCGGTGCTGCCATGGCATAATCATAATACATACCCGTCAGTCCCTCATTTTTCATCAAGAGCGACTGCACACCGAACAGCACGTTTGTCGATAATATGACACTTCTGTCGTTTTCTTTTACTTGTAAATAATTATAAATAGACTCTCCCTCATAAGTTAAACTGCTCTCCCAGAAAGCGAAACTGTTCGACTTACCGAGCAGACAGCACAGAAGAAAGATTCCTGCTGAGACTACGCCTTTCGCTGCCCCCTTTTTTCCACTGATAAAGTAGGTCAGGGCCAGCGCCAATAAAATTCCCGCAAAAATCAAAAAGGTAATGGAAGTTCCCACCGCTGGAATCGAGATAAAAGTCGGCACGAAAGTACCGATAATACTGCCGATCGTATTAAAAGCACCAAGCGTTCCAACGACCTTACCGCTGTCGTCCAGACTATCCACCGAGTACTTCGCCAGAGAGGGCGTCACCGTTCCAAGCAAAAATAGCGGAAATACAAAGATTACCATGCACGCCGCGAAAGCTGCCCAGATCAGGAAATTCGTGCTGACCGTAAAAATCAATAACGCCGAGATTCCCAGAATGATATATTTACCCACCACCGGAATCGCCGCGATCCAGACCGCAGCAATCAATATCCTGCCATAGAGCTTGTCCGGATTCGGATTCTTATCCGCACTGCGCCCGCCGTAAATATTACCAAGCGCCATCGCAATCATGATCGTCCCTATAATAATCGTCCACACGATCTGAGATGAACTGAAATAAGGCGCCAGAAGCCTGCTGGCGCCCAACTCCACTGCCATCACCGACATCCCCGCAAAGAATTCCGTCAGGTATAAGAACAGTTTATTTTTTAAAATTGATGCTGTGTTATCTGTATTCATAACGTGTTTTCCCTTCTGTATCTCATGCTTCTTCATCATAACCGTTTTTATTATACCGCACCGATACATTAATTGATATCCCTGAACCCAAAGCCGCATCCGTCAGCCTCATTTCCAAGTATATACAATTTTCACTTTCTTTACCACGAAAAAATTTATAAATTCCTATTTTATCTGCACTCACTGCATTATTCATATATAGCCAATACCCAGCGCAGATGGAAGTTAATTTCTTAAGGAGCCCCTCAAAAAGCGTCAGCGCTTAACGAGGTTATGAGTTGCACAGCAACTCACGAGTTTAGCGTCTGCTACGCTTTTTGCGGAGCGAGAGCGCGGCGACGTAGATATTAGCTTCCCTCTGAGCGTCCGTCTTCCAATTGTATATTATATACTTCCCTTCACCACCAAAATCTTATCCCCCGCCTTAATATCCTCCGTAACCAGCTCATTCACTTCCTTAAGCTGCGCGATCGGCACATAATACCGCTTGCCGATATCCCACAAAGTGTCTCCCTGTCCTGCAATGTAGATGACCATCCCCGGCAGTTCACTGAGTTTGTTCAGATCCAATTCTTCCACCTTGATATCCGTGATCAGATTACTCTTCTGTACCGCAAAAACGATTACCTTAAACTGTAATGCCGCTTTCACATCCAGTTCGTCACTGTCAAGCATCGTCACCGTCAACTGCTCGATACTATGGTGCAGTTTAAAAATACTGGTAGGTGTGATGTTTTCGGCCTCGATCACATACTGGAATGGCATCATATTCTTCGTGGCATAAATAGATCTCGTACTGCACAAATACAGAGTAGTCACGGTCATCGTTCCCGTAATCGCAATGCCGTTCTCCACGACTGCCTGCTCCTCAATCTGTATCTCCCCTTCGGAATGAATCAACTGGTACATCGGCATTTCCGTATTCTGGATTTTGGCATGTTCTGCAATCTTACACTTGCCGCTTCCGCTCAAAAGCAGGCTCTTAAGCTGTACCTCCGTAGTCAGTGCTTCGATCTCCTTATCCACACCATAGATATCCGACAGCACTTCCATATTTTCCTCTTCATACAGATGAATATCCAGATCCAACACCGGTTCCACACAGAAGACGCGCTCCTCACCGTCAAAATCCTGGCGTACTTCCACATTGCATTGTCCCAGACTGTAACGAATATCCGGAATCATGTTTTCCCTGCACCCGTGGCACTCGATGATTCCGCTAAAAGGCACCGTATTCTCATACCACAGCGTCCTGTCGTTATCCCCTTCACCCTCATACAGGAAAAAGGCTCTCATCTCACCCTGAATCGATATCTTTTCCTCAAGTGCTTTAAACTCCACATGGTCAAAGGTAATATGATGCCATATGGTCTGGAACACATTCGGCAGATTGCCGGACAGCTCCATTTCTTCTTTTAACCGGAAAATATCCTTCTTCTGCAGTACAAGCTGCACTACAGGATAAGTGCGCTTACGGTATTCTAACGGCTCTTCATGGTAGATATCCACTGCGGCATCCTGTTCCACATGCTCCTCCATCTCCAGCCCGAAAGAAACGACCGCCTGCACACTGATTTTTCTGGAGTTGATCATTCCCACTGTCAGATCTTCTATTGTCCAGTCTGTCAATATGAGGTCCCCATTTGACACTCCTTCCATATTGACTCTCTCTTCAAAAGGAATCACCGCTTCCATGCTGGCGCAGGTTCCCTCCATGTCCGTCAGATACAGTATGGATACCACCAGTCTGCCTCTTAAGTTCACCACATTTTCACCGGCGCGTATTTCCTCCATAATAATCTCGCCCTTGCTGTTTAACAGATAGCTGGCATCGGGTTTGTTATCTGAAATATTCACATCTTCTTCCAATACGACTTGTGTGCCGGCTCTGCTGCTGATCCGATCCATATGTATCTTCTTTTTTACTAATTCCACAAAAATAAACCTCCATGCGTATACTTAATATAAGTGTATGCCGCATAGAGGTTGTATATGATTTCTATTTTTTGTCTATTCCACAGCTCCGATCAATTCCGTCACATCCTCGATTCCGTAGCGCTCCATATATGCTTCGATTCCCTCCACAACTTCCACCGTCGCATAAGGATTCACGAAATTCATGGCGCCCACCGCCACCGCACTGGCTCCTGCAAGCAGAAACTCTATGGCATCTTCCGCATTCGCAATGCCTCCCATACCAATTATGGGAATCTTCACCGCATGGGCCGCCTGATATACCATACGCACCGCTACCGGCTTAATAGCCGGACCGGAAAGCCCGCCCGTCTTATTGGCCAGCGCAAACTTTCTTCGGTGAATATCAATCTTCATCCCGGTGATCGTATTGATCATAGATAGTGCGTCGGCTCCCGCAGCTTCCGCAGCTTTCGACATCTCCGTGATATCCGTCACATTAGGACTCAGCTTCATAATGACAGGCTGCTTCGCCTTCTTTTTAATCTGAGAAGTAATATCATAGAGGCAGTCCGCCTTCTGTCCAAATGCGATCGCGCCCTCTTTCACATTGGGGCAGGACACATTAATCTCCAGCATATCCACCGGTTCAGCCGCAAGACGTTCCACCACTTCCAGATAATCCTCCACAGTCTTACCACAGACATTAACGATGATCTTCGTATCGTACTTTTTCAGGAAAGGAATATCCCTCTCTGCGAAAACATCGATTCCAGGATTCTGCAGCCCGATTGCATTCAACATACCGCCGTAAGTCTCCGCCACCCGCGGCGTCGGATTCCCCGGCCAGGGCACATTCGCTACTCCCTTAGTCACCACTGCTCCTAACCTGTTCAAATCCACAAAATCACTGTATTCCATACCGGAACCAAAAGTGCCCGATGCCGTCATCACCGGATTATTCAAGGTTACTCCTGCTATTGTCACTTGTGTATTCATCAGATTTCCACCTCTCTTGCCTCAAAAACAGGCCCGTCCGTACAGATGCGCGCATTGTGCACATGGGAATGATGGTCGATTTCTTTCGTCCTGCACACGCAGCCCAGACAGACGCCTACTCCACACGCCATCCGCTCTTCCAGAGATATATAAGCATCGATTCCCTGCTCTGCTGCATATTTTTTAATTGCACGTAACATTGGCATGGGACCGCATGCCATGATGATATCTGCATGAAGCTCGTTAACCCTGATGATATCCATCACATTACCCTGTACGCCCACGCTGCCATCCTCCGTGGCAATATAGACTTGTCCGTATTCTCCCAAATCATCCTGTAAAAAAAGATCCTGATTGCGGTAGCCCAGCAGAATATGTTTCTCCGCCTCCAACTCCTTAGCCAGTTCCAACATAGGCGGTATCCCGATGCCGCCGCCCATCAGAAACACCCGCTTACCCTTCGCCTGCTCTGTGGGAAATCCATTGCCGAGCACGCCCAGAATCTCCGGTGTATCACCTGCGCCGTAAGCTGAAAACTCGGCCGTGCCTTTGCCTGCGACACGATAGACCAGACGCAGTCTGCCCTGTTCCCGGTCTACCTCACATATGCTGATCGGTCTCGGAAGCAATGTCGCCGCATTATGTGGATATACTGCGACAAACTGCCCTGCGCGAGCATCCTGCGCCAGCTCTGTCTCCAGCCACATATCATAGATCTGCTCCGCAATCTGCTTTTGTGACACCACCATCGCTTTCATTTTCTTTTTTTGAATTATTTGGCTATCCATTGTTCTGTTATCCTCTTTCTGTGTATCCGCTCTCATATTAAATCAGAGCACATGACCTGATCTCCATGTACTCTGACATACTACCGCTCCATTTTGCGTGTTTTATCCTACTGTAACAGTGATAATACACCCTGATTACTCTGATTCGCCTGTGCAAGCATAGATGTTCCAGCCTGCGCAAGAATATTGTTATTGGCATACTTCACCATCTCTGTCGCTATGTCCGTATCTCTGATAGCAGATTCCGCAGCCGTGGTATTCTCTACAATATTATCCAAGTTATTTATCGTATGTTCCAGCCGATTCTGTATGGCGCCCAGATCGGACCGAACCTCCGACACATCAAAAATCGCGCTTTTGGCAAAAGCATTCAGTGCTTGGAAATAGCGGACATCGGGAATCTTATCAACCCCCAGTTCTTCTTCTGTACCTCCCGTAGCACCGGTATTATAGTCAGTGGTAAGTCTGTCTTTCACATTTTCATCTGTGATCGCACTATAAGAAAAACTGTGGAAACTCGTCAGATCCGAAGCACCCAGAAGGTGCGAATGCCCCGGCGATCCCCAAGGCTGCACCATGCTTTTATTCCAGTATTCCTTCTTCGCATAAGTACTGCCGTCTGGAAGCCAATAAGCTATCGACCCCTGCGGGTAATTGGTCTCCGATGGATTTGGATTGTCTACATTATTGCACAAGGGGCTGTCATTATTGGTCTGGTAATAAATACCCTTCGCCAGCGCACTGGCTATCAGATCGTTCGTGCACATATTCCTTATTGTGATAGTGATATGCTGCCCGGATTCCGCACCTACCTGTAATCCCTTATTCTGAAAAGTGCCG
>CAMWMS010000168.1 GCA_947175435.1 uncultured Lachnospiraceae bacterium
TCCACTTCCAATCCGAGATAATCCTTTGCAACCACCATCAGCGAACGTCTCGTGATGGAAGGCAGAATACTGTCTGATTTCGGCGTTACGACCTTGTTGTCCTTCGTCACGAACAGGAAATTGGCGCCGCCTGTCTCCTCCACATAGGTTCTTGTCGCCGCATCGAGGTACATATTCTCATCGTACCCTTCCGCATGTGCCGTCACGATAGCATGCAGGCTCATGGCATAGTTTAAACCTGCTTTGATATGCCCCGTACCGTGCGGTGCCGCGCGATCGAAGTCACTCACTTTGATCGTTAACGGTTTCACGCCGCCCTTGAAGTAAGGTCCCACCGGTGTTGTGAATACTCTGAACTGATATTCTTCCGCCGGTTTTACGCCGATTACAGAAGAACTACCGAACATATACGGACGGATATAAAGAGTCGCGCCGGAACCATAGGGCGGTACATATGCCTCGTTTGCCGCTACCGTATCGACCACTGCCTGCACGAAACGCTCCTTAGGAAATACAGGCATCTCCAACCTCTTACAACTGTCTTCCATACGCTGTGCATTCAGATCCGGACGAAAAGTCACGATACGGCCGTCCTCCGTCGTATATGCCTTCATCCCCTCAAAACATGTCTGTGCATACTGCAGTACGCCCGCACACTCATTGATGGAAATATTCGCATCAGAGATAAGGGCTCCTTCATCCCATGCGCCATTCTTATAATTAGCAACAAATCTCTTGTCTGTCTCCTGATAACCGAATCCGAGATTTGCCCAGTCAATATTCTTCTTTTCCATTTTCCTTACTCCTTCTGCCTCGTAGTGCATTGTGATATCCATTCTCTCACGCCGTACGACCTATATTTTCCTTTACTATATTATACCTTTATCTCCAAAAGTCAAGACACGAATTGCCTTACAACACGGCATTGACGACTTCCAGTGCAACGTCATATGCGTAATCCTTGACCGCCTTCTCACACAGGCGCAGCATCTTCTTATCCGACTCCGGTCTGTCATATTTTTTCAGCTCTTCCAGCTTCTCATTGACACTGTCCCCATCGAAATCATCCAGACGGCCTGCAAGCTCCTTAAGAGCCCGTTTCCATTCGTCCTCAGAGATGGTCTTTTGTTCCTGACTCTCAGGCTGCCGGCTGTCCTCTTCCTCCTTCGCCTCGTTATCCAGATATGCTTTCAACCCGTTACGCATATTCTTCATCATATTGAACAGGATCGGGGAGCGTACCTCCACATCCTCCCTGCGTCCGGCTTTGCTCATTTTCTCTAACTCGAAAGCCTCGTCTGCGAGACCGTCAGCACCCACATTCCGCGCATTGCCTTTCAGGGAGTGAACAATAATCGAGTATCCGTGCATGTCTCCCTTTTTCAGGAAATCCCGC
Organism: uncultured Lachnospiraceae bacterium; assembly: GCA_947175435.1. Lineage (GTDB taxonomy): Bacteria > Bacillota > Clostridia > Lachnospirales > Lachnospiraceae > UBA3282. Next base: position 1,397 of record CAMWMS010000168.1, read on the forward strand.
AGCGCGTCTTCCTTTTCTGTTAAGATCAGATGGAAATCATGGAGTACCTTACCGTAAAGCGCTTTATCCCCGCCCATGTATTTGAGTCCGTTGCGGATGTTGAATCCGATCACATAGAGCTGGCTCTCTCTGACATCCAGCGCCATCTCCGCATTTTCTTTCTCGAAATCTCTCTCTATATGCTCACCCTGTGTCAGATAGACCACATTTTCAGGCAGATACTCGATCAGCATATTCTCGAACTTATCAGCATCGATCGGTTTTGTCAGATAATCCTGGAACCCTTCCTTCAGATAGAACTCTCTTGCTCCGGCCACCGCATTCGCCGTCAGTGCAATAATCGGAATCTCCGCAGACGGGTTTCCCTCCATTGCCCTGATCATGTGCAGCGTCTCAACACCGTCCATCACAGGCATCATGTGATCCAGACAGATCAGGTGATAAGTCTTACGCTTCAAAAGCTCCAGACATTCCTCTCCGCTGCCCGCCACATCGATCTGCAGTCTGGTCTGTTTGAGCAGTCCCTGTGCCACCGCCAGATTCATGGCATTATCATCGACAATCATGATCCTGCCCATGGGCGCTATAAACTTCTGGTTGTAGTTCTCGGTGCTGTGCAGACTTTTGTAATACTGTTTCTCAAAATCACCTAACGGCGCATTGTCCACCACCTTCTGCACGACCGTAAATGAAAAAGTCGATCCTTTGCCGTATGTGCTCTGCACCTGCAGTTCTCCGCCCATCATCTTAACCAGCCGATTGGTAATTGCAAGTCCAAGCCCGGTTCTTTCATTTTTACTTCTGACTGTGGAATCCATCCGCTGGAACACGCCAAACAGCTTGGGTATATCATTCTCCTTGATCCCGACACCCGTATCCTTCACCGCGATCTCTATTTCAATCTCGTCATCTGCAATCCTTTTCCAGCCAAGGTGGAGCGTAACCGTACCCTTCTCCGTATATTTCACGGCATTGGTCAAAAGATTACCTATGATCTGGCGGATATGGATCTCGTCTCCCGATAATTTATGCGGAATGTCGTCGGCAATATCCAGTTTCAAGTCCAGCTTCTTCTTGCGCAGTTGAAGGGATACTCCGTTGATCAGGTCGTTTAAAAGCGAACTGATATCATAGATTCCGTCCATCAACGACATTTGTCCCGCTTCCAGCTTGGTGTAGTCTAAGATGTCACTGACCATCGTGAGAAGGATATTCCCCGCCTGTCTAATGTCCAGCGCATACTCTTTAATCGCCTCATCCTGACTCTCCCGAATGATCAGCTCATTCAGTCCCAGAATCGTATTGATCGGTGTACGCAGCTCATGCGACATATTTGCCAGAAAGATATCTCTCGCACCGTTCGCCTTTTCGGCCGCGCTGATTGCCTCCTCCAGCTCGATATTCTTCTTTTCCAACTGTTTCTTCGCCTGTAATAACGTAGAAACCTCTTCCCCTTTGTTTGCCGTCTTAACGGTGTCCTGTCCCATACATCCTATCCCTCATTCATGCGCCGTCCTGCCTATGTCACATCATATCGTCTGACAGACATGGACAAGCAGCTCACCCTTCCTTTCAAAATTATTTCTTCCGCTCATATTTCACAAACTCATAGGCGATATCAAAATATGTCTGTTCCTCGCTGTCCGCCGTGATCTCCCATTCTTCCATTTCATCCAGATTCGGAAAATAAGCATCCGCCTCATATGCATGATCGATCTTCGTCACATGCGCCACGTCACAGTAGGGCAGCATCATGCGGTACACACTCTCACCGCCGATGATATAGACATCCTCACTCGGATAGTCCTCTAACTTCTCAAGAAGTTCTTCCTTACTATGTACGATGATGGCATCCTTCACCTGATAATCCGGATTCGTGGACAAAATAATATTGGTGCGGTTCTTAAGCGGCATACCCTGCGGAAAAGTCTCCAGCGTCTTCCTGCCGAGCACCACAACCTTGCCCGTAGTCTCCTGCCTAAACGCCTTATGATCCGCCGGAATACTGACAAGCAGACTGTTCTTACAGCCAATGGCCCAATTGTTATCTACTGCTACGATTAAGTTCATAGGAATTCTCTCCAAGCTCAATATGTATAATAGGAATTTACTCTTTTTATATTGCAATCGGTATATTCTCGACCTGCGGACCGGTAACATAGTTTTCCACACTCACGTCATTTCTGGTAAATTCGTAGAAATCCCTGACTTCAGGATTTAACCGGAAAACCGGTGCGCCATGAACCGGTCTGGCAATCAGTTCTTCTATAATCGGAATATGCCTGTCATAAATGTGAGCATCCGCAATCACATGTACCAATTCTCCCACTTCCATGTCACACACCTGCGCCAGCATATGCATTAATACCGCATACTGCACCACATTCCAGTTGTTGGCGGCTAGCACGTCCTGCGAACGCTGATTTAAGACTGCATTCAATGTCAGTTTATCATGCCCCTTCTTCTGTGTCACGTTGAAAGTCATGCTGTAAGCACAAGGATACAGATTCATCTCGTGCAGATCCTGATGCACATAAATATTCGTCATGATACGCCGGCTGAAAGGATTGTTCTTCAGATCATAGATCACACGATCTACCTGATCCATCATCCCCTCTTTATATTGATGCTTCACTCTCATCTGATAGCCGTATGCCTTGCCGATGGAACCGTCCTCATCGGCCCATTCATCCCAGATGTGGCTGTGCAGATCGTTGACATTATTGGATTTCTGCTGCCAGATCCATAACATTTCATCCGTTGCACTCTTAAGCGCCGTCTTACGAAGCGTCATAATCGGAAACTCCTGCGACAGATCATACCGGTTCACCACCCCAAACTTTTTCACCGTATAAGCCGGCGTCCCGTCCTCCCAGTGGGGCCTCACCTTCTCCCCCTCCGTACTCGTCCCGTTCTCCAGAATATCCTTGCACATATTAATAAAAATGTGGTCTGCTGCACTCATATCTGACCCGTTCCTTTTTCTTTTTTATTCTTCTTTTATGTCCTATCCCACTTATCACACAGCGAATTAATCTGATCCGCAAACTTCGCCAGATCCTTATTCGCTCCGCCTTCATTCTTGTGAATAACCGCGATAAGTCTCTGCCCGCTCGCAAGCAGTCTCGCAAATACATCGGAAATACCGCGGACTTTCTTCTTCACTGCAACCGGTGCTGCCTCGTAGATGAAGGAACCGCTTATCAGGTCAAATCTTGTTCCGCTGTAAGGCGCGTAAGCCTCTATTCCATGCTCTACCTTAAGACATTCCGTAAACAGCTTACAGACACTGTCTTCGCCATGCACCACGAACACCTTCTGCGGTTTTTCCTGAAAACCCTTGATCCATTGCAGCAGTCCGTTCTTATCCGCATGTCCGCTCATGCCAATCAGTTTCATGATCTGCGCACGGATCTCAATCAGTTCTCCAAACAGCTTCACTTCCGTGGTGCCCTCCACAATCGCTCTGCCCAGTGTGCCGATGGCCTGATAACCTACGAACAGGATCGTACATTCCGGCCGCCACAGATTATGCTTCAGATGGTGTCTGATACGCCCCGCTTCGCACATGCCCGATGCTGATATGATGACCTTGGGACTGTTCTCGAAGTTAATCGCCTTGGACTCGTCGCTGGTGATCGCCAGCCGAAGTCCCGGAAAAGTAATCGGATTGATTCCCTGTCTGACCAGTTCCATCGCCGCCTCATCGAAGCATTCATGCTCATTCTTCTGGAAAATACCGGTAGCCTCCACCGCCAGCGGGCTGTCCACATAAACCAAGAAGTCCTCATGTCCCTTTACCAGTCTGTCCGCCTTAATCTGACGCAGAAAATATAACATTTCCTGGGTTCTGCCCACCGCAAAAGACGGAATCACCACATTACCGCCACGGTCAAACGTCATCTGCAATATCTTCGTCAGTTCCCCTATGTAATCCAGTTTCTCCGTGCTGTGCAGCCTGTCGCCGTAAGTAGATTCCATGACTACGTAATCTGCTTCCTCTGTCAGTTTCGGGCTCTTAATAAGCGGCTGATCCGTATTGCCGATATCTCCCGAAAAGACGATCTTCTTCGTGACACCATCCTCCGTCGCCCACACCTCGATACTCGAAGAGCCCAGCAAATGGCCGATATCCGTAAACCGGATCTTCACACCCTCACAGACGGTCACCATACTCTCATAATCACATGGAACGAGCCTCTTGATCGTTCCGTCCGCGTCTTCCATTGTGTAGACAGGTTCTACCACCGCATTGTCTGCGCTTCGTTTCGCCTTGCGGTTCTTCCACTCTGCCTCCTGCATCTGGATGTGTGCACAGTCACGCAGCATAATACTGCACAGATCGCAGGTAGCTACTGTCGCATAGATATTGCCGCGGAATCCTCTGGCGTACAACAGCGGAAGCATACCCGAATGGTCTATATGCGCATGCGTCAGAAACACATAATCGATCAGAGCCGCATCCACCGGAAGCTCGCAGTTCTCAAAGACATTGGTTCCCTGCTCCATACCGTAATCCACTAAAATATTTTTCTCTCCCACCCGAAGGTAATGGCAGCTGCCCGTAACCTCGTGATCGGCACCGATAAACATAAGCTCCATAGAATACCCTCCTAAAACCCCGCAATAGAAATCTGCCGCAAAGAAATATACCCCGCAAATGATCCTTATATGTAATCTATCATACCATTTTTTATGATAGGCGTAAATAAAATTCAGCAACTCCGACCCTTTTTTCCATACAATATACGGTAAAGTATTTTCTGACCGAGGTGAACTGTTTCATGTCTTCTACTGTTGCGGCACTGCTTCTCTTCCTGACTGCCGTGTCCATCGA
>CAMWMS010000169.1 GCA_947175435.1 uncultured Lachnospiraceae bacterium
CTGCCCAACCTGATCGGCAACCGACTGATCAATCACCTCTGCCTGTATCAGCGCATCGAGAAGATGACCTTCATAAATCTCATCGTCAGAGCTGGCAATTACTCTGCCGTCCGGCGTACACAAGAATACCTGCGCTTCCTCTCCGAAATACGTGGTACCTAGCATGCTTTTCAAATATTCCTCAGCCAGAAAGACGCCCCGCAGCACTCCGATGATCTCGCCGTCATATCTGACGGGCGCATAGAAACATGCCATTGTCTCATCAAAAAAATAGGGATCATATATAATCTGAATGCCGCTGTTTCCATTTATGCCGTCAGTATAAAAGCGCCGCTCCATCACATCGGAGGTCCGTCCGTCGGAGGCATAATCCACGCCGTTAAGATCCGAGAACAAAATGGCATCAAATTGGGAGTTTTCTTCCATTCTTGCAAGCATCTGCGCAGTGACCACAGGTTCATCCAGACCTTCTCCCACAAAGTACGCATAGGTTTTGATCAAGCCCAAAGCATTATTCAGTTCATCATCGATCTGTTCGGACTTCATCCGCGCGGAGTCCGCCGCGTAATCTCTGTTCTGCTCCTCTGTCCGGCTGCTGTTCTGTGCCGTAAACCAGAAAAACAAAAGGATGATGGCTACAAAAAGAAAAACAGCATAAATAATCTCCTGCAGTGAATTTTTCTTTTTCATACTTCGGCTCCTCGTATATCTTTCAATTTTAATTGCATGTCTATGTATTTCGCTCTGCCTCTGACATCGACAGGCGTTTCATCTTATTAAGTAAGTATATCAGTACGGTAAATAAAAGACAACTTTTGTTTTCGCTTCTATAACCTCATATATTCGCATAATATAATAGAAAAAATCTCCCTTACTCAAGTTCAACAGAAATATTGCCCATCAGTTCCCAGGCCGCGTCTCTTTCCTTCCTTTGCTCCGGTGTCAGCTCCTCATATGGGCATAGCATCGGGTGTTGCTTTGCCTCATCATCACGGTCCGGACCATAGCCCCAATTATAAAAGATATAGAATCGGAGCCACCGTATATGATCCAGCTTACGGTACTTTTCTCTTACAGCCTCCAGATACCCCGTCTTACGATATGTATCATATGCCTTCTTTACCGCAGATGCAGTAAGTTCTGTAATCGTTTCATCATTCAGAAGAACCCTTGTCTTCATCAAAAGATGATCTGCCGCCGCGATCTTGGACTGCCTGTGAAAATCATCCAGTTCATTCCAGCTGAGAGTGGGATAAGAGACAGATCTGCGGAAAAGCTCATTTATCATAACCGCCGCTTTATTCAGATCCGTACGTATGATCTGTCGCGGCGTATAAATATCCTCATTTGCCCCAAAATAAGATATTCCCGGAGCCTTCCGGCTGCTGCGCAGGTCGATACGGCCACGTACTCTATAGTACTTATTCAATGTCCAGAAAATACTCCACCCCACCTGCTCATCATCCTCACAGATAATAATGCGATCAGCCTGTTCCAGAAGGGACCGGTTCTCTACCCATGCTTCATCATGAAAAATCAAAGAATCTCTCGTCGGGGATACTTCGTTCAGTGAAAACAGCTCGCCCAGACGATAATGTATAGCAAGAAATTCTCCCGCATTACCGAAAATGTGATATGCCACATGCTGCTCTATGGAGATAATATTGGTTAATATAGCTCTCTCCAGAATACTTTGCCCATATTTTCCGAATCCGATGAGCACAATGGTATTTTCATGTCCGCATAATGGTTTGGACCGCCAATATTGTCTGGCACAGCATTCATCACTGTGAAAGAAATTAATATTGCCTGAGAGTTTATCCTGACCGTTTGATGTTCTCGCATAGACCTCTACCGGTAGTTTATGCAGGTTGACCGCCCGGCTGTTAACGCCGATATCATTTTCCTTCATCAAAAAAACCTTACACTTCGTACCTGTATTCTCCTTTTTCGCCACAATCCTGTCCGGCGAAGCACTTACATAGATACAAGGATAATCGGGGAGCTCTCTCTGGCTGCTTCTTTTCTCTCCGTAGATAATCAGCGCATTCGAATCTTCCTTATAGATATTGGCAGCAAGCGTATTTGACTCCACTTCGCAGTCTGCAAAATAATACCAGTTTTTATGCCGCTGCAGACCAAGCATAAGAAAAGGAAGCCCTTCGCTGGTAATAAAAGATACTACAGCCCCGAGCAATGTCACCATAATACCTGCTGACAAAAGCAGAAATACCATTCCTACCGCATGTCCCAGCGGTGTCACCGGTATCAGGTCACCATATCCTACCGTAGTCAGAGTAACTAACGAATACCAGAAAGCGTCTCCTAATGTCCGAATCGTTGCATCGCTGCTCGCAGATTCCGAACAGTAAAGAATGGTTAGCAGAATAATATAGATTAACGCTATGATTACAACTAAGTACAGATAGATATTCTTTCTTGCTTTCATATAGCCGGTATCTCCTTTGTGATTATCTTACCATAAATCACCTATTACACTACTATTCTTTATGATTTTTTTTTTAAGTTTCCTTCATAAAATTCTTCCTGTGTAAGCTCAGCTGAAAAACTACCCGCCAATACGATCTCAATACGACCATATCGGCGGGCGGCCTTTCCTCAATATCGTAAACTTCCCAAATTACAATTTTAACGGCTGTTACTGTTCACTCTGCGACAAGTAATCATCGGCTTTCATTGCATGGATCAACTGATTAATCTCCTCTGCCTGGATTTCCTGTCGTCTGTGGAAATACCAGAAAACCACCCCATCAGTAACCAGAAAAATCATTGTAAAAGAAACTAATGTGAGAATATCCATACTATCCCAAATAAACAGGCGGTAGACAAATAACGACAACAAATATAAAACCGCCGATTCTGTTATACAGTAATGGCTCCATTTTCGAAATTCTACTTTACTAATAATCAAGTCTATAAGCTGGCATGCTACCAGCCACACAAATAGTACCGGCAAAAAAAGAGACACACCATCACCCCACAACAGATTAAGTCCCCAGTCTCCAATCACAATCAGGGTGAAACAGATACAGATGGAAGGAATGCGTGTAAATAAAAGGTTTTTCATAGATTTTCTCCTTTCAGCTTATTTTTCAAGGCTTCGATATAATTACGGGTAACGACCAGAGTTTCACCATTTTCCAGCGAAGCCTCCAATCGGTGATTATACAGCGGACGTACACTCCTCAAAAAATTGGTATTGATGATGCAGTTTTTGCTGATCCGTATGAAAGAGGTATGAACTAGTTTTTCTTCCAGCACAGCCAGCGTATTCCGGCAGGAATAAACCTCTTTTTCCAGATAAAGAAAGGTCTTTCCATCAACAGAATCTATAAAATAAATCTACTCCAACGGAAGTTGAAACTCCTTTTCTTCCTGATAGGCGGTGAGAGAAAAACTATGCTGACGGATCAGTGCGATCAAATGCTGGATTCTTGCGTCCATATGGGCACAATTAATGATGATCTCTGTTTCAGGAATGCCAAGCTCCTGATGTATCGTCAGTTTCATTTAAAATTCTCCTTACTTTATATTTTTCGAAAGCTTTCCATCTCAGTATAGTGCAGACAAAAACAAAAACAATACCCCGGCAGGCAAGATGCCCTGTGCCGGGGTGAAATACCCAAATTGCAGATTTTATATTGATTATATAGATCTGTCATCCTTTTTCTTTAACAACTGTGAAGTATCCAATGTCTGTTCTGACTGTTCCTTCTTTTTTGATTTCTTTGGCGCTCTTCTCTTTTTCTTCAAATCTTTAGAATAATCTTTTTCTGCCGTATTTTCATTTACCGCATTGGACATATCCTGCGCCGTACTTTCTACCGCGTTTTTTGCTGTGTTTTCTACCGTCCTCTCCCGCTTTGCGCTCTTTCTGTGAAGTCCCTGTGGCACAAATTGGAACCGCCGCATTGCCACATCTGCGACAAACAGGCAGATGGCTAGGAAAAGCAGCCAGTTTGTCAGGTCGTAGCTCTCTCTTGCTCCTGTAGAGAGCCGGTTAAAGACGGTATCCTGCTCTGTAATGATCCGGCCATATTGTTCCACAAACTTCAAATAGGAATCCGTACTTACATCGAATTTATACTCATCTGAAAACTGTACCGCGGCGGCCGTTGTCAGATAACTCTGCATCTCCCCATCCACACTGCGGCGTATATTGAAGTGATATAATCCGGTCTGAGGCGTTGAAATCTGAGCCATATATTTCCCCGGCGCTGTGGCATAAAGTTTCTCTTCCGTAGATTCTCCTTCCGGATCAATAACCGTCACCAGAATCTCTGTGCCGCCTGCATAATCATCCGTCTGATAAGTGACTTCTGTCCGTTCTCCCACTGTCACCACATCCACTCTGTCCTCACCCATGTCAACATTTCCGGTGGCATAATCCACAATCCGCTTCCACATCCGGACATAGTCATCTTCGCCTGAGAAAGCGCCGCTCCACTCACCGGTAACGTCACTGTTCCATGCAACCGTCCTGCCCAGTCCGTACTGCCATACCGTAAGGATCGGATTTTCTTTGTTATCAGATACGATAACAGGGACGGAGGCTGTCTTGGGGGTTGCCGCAATATACCCGTAGAGCACCGGCCAGCCATCGGCAAAGAGGTTGTTTGTCAGCTCATGGTTTTCTTGCACCTTAAGCGAAAATACACCATTTTGAATGTAACTATCACTTCCGAGAAAAACCTCTCTGGCAAAGATTTTGGGTATATCACTGGCCAGATCCGAATAATAATATCTGCCGCCGCATCTGTCGGCTAACGTTTCAAGGAGCTGCGTATCGGAAAAACTTCCGACTGCCACAGTAGAGAGGGTGATTCCCTCCGCCTTGTAAGCGTCTATCGCATCCTGGAAATCAGTCGTCTCTCCCATGCCATCCGTCAAAAGCACTACATGCTTAATGGCTGCCTCACTTTCCGAAACTGCCTCACACGCTTCCAAAAGGGCTGGCTTAATGGTAGTTCCTCCGCCCTCGCTGATGTGCATGATCTTATCCTTGATGGCGGCTTTATCATCCGCCGTGGTAAGCTCCACCTGCCACTCATACTGATCATCAAAGGTCAGAACGCCCACATAATCCGAATCTCTCAGATTATCCACTGCCACAGCAGCAGCCTTGATGGCGATATCCAGATTGCTGCCGCCGGAATCTTTGACCTCACTGATCATACTGCCGGAATGATCGATGACCATAACCATAGCCATGGAAGGGATCTCATTGATACTCCTTGGCTGCATATCTACCGGAAGCACTGTCTCAAGCACCGTATTCCGGTACCCTCCCAGCGCGAAGCTGTCCTCACCGCCGCAGCAGATAAACCCGCACCCGTAATCCTTCACATAAGTCTCCAGATTCTCCAGAAAACCGGTGGGCAGATCATCAATGTAAGTGTCCGCCAGGATAATCGACTTATATGCTAACATGGCATTGATATTGTCCGGTGCATTCAAGGCGGAGACTACGTGATAGTCACAGCCTGCCGCACGTAGCACTAAGTCAAATGCCGAAACATCAACGTCCCATCCGGCAATCAGCAGAATCTTAGGTACAGACTCCACCACGGAATAAGCGCTGAAGGAATCATTCTCCTGACAGGTATCCCCTGGTGCCTGCACCCGAACCCTGATATTCTCCATGGCGCCGCTGTCCGCATTCGCGTCAACCTGCGCACTAAACACGAACCGGTTGCTGCCCTTATTTAGATGAACGCTGTTTGATGCCGTCAGGGAACTTCCATTGTATAGCTCAATGTCTGCGTCCGTATCATAATTGCTCTCCACCAGTACGGTGATGGCATATTGATCGCCGGGATGCAGATAAGAAGGAAGGCTAACATTGTCAATATAGGCATCCGTCGTCTCCTCATCCTCATAGAGAAGAGTCAGAAACTCCGCCCTGCTTGCCGAGAGCGCCTGTCCCATATGCCGGACATCTCCTCTGGTCTGTTTCCCGTCCGTGAGCACTACCAGCCTTCCGCTGTAATCCCCCGGAATAAGCGTAAGTGCTTTGGATATGGCATCCTCAAAATTCGTTGCCGTTTTCTCCGGCAGCGTCAGCAAT
>CAMWMS010000170.1 GCA_947175435.1 uncultured Lachnospiraceae bacterium
GGTAATGAACTGGTCGGAGCGGGTATATTCCTGTACGATGGCACATTGCCATGCGAGAAAATCCGTCACGAGTTTTCTTTGGAACTTCTGGTATTCCGCGCCCAGGGAACCGTTGATGGTACCGCGTACGTCAGGAAAATCTTCCCAGGCATTGATGCGGTTGCTCCAATAGTCTAAGCCGAAGGCATGATTCAGGGCATCTAAATCATCGTGAAATTCTTTTTTCAAGTATTCTACAAATTTCTTCTGGGCATATTTGCTGCATGTGTCGTAGGACTTCGTTTCATTGTCAAGCTGGAAGCCGATGACATGCTCATAAGAAGATACCTCTTCCATCAGGCGTCTTATGATGATCTCGGCATGCTTCAAGTATATGGGATGAGTGATATCCATGTTCTGTCTGCGGCCGTATCGTTCGGGACCGTCGTGAGTCTCCGTAAGGATATCGGGACACTTCGCGACAAGCCATGTGGGAACGGCATAGGTAGGTGTGCCTACGATTACCGAGATGCCATGGGCTGCGGAAGCGCGCAGCATTCTGTGCAGATGGGTGAAGTCAAACACCCCCTCCTGCGGTTCCCATGTACTCCATGTGGATTCCGCGATACGGATCACATTGATGTGGGCTTTCTCCATCATCTCCATATCTGTCTCAATCCTGTCGTATGGCAGGTATTCATCGTAGTATGCGACACCGAATAAGAGTCTGTCTGTTTTCATAGATTATCGTCCTCACCTTTCTGATTTTGAGAGTATATTACTGTTTAAAATTGTAAAACATCTTGCGAATCAGCCCGATATCTGGTAATCTTGAAACGAGCAACCGATTGCGCATAGCGTGTTGGTGTTATTCTATCATATACTTGATGGGCAGTAAAGGGAAAATGGATTGAGCGGGGGAGCCATGGACGATAAGAATTTGACGATTGGAGATATAGCGCAGGAGCTTGGGGTGTCTAAGACAACCGTGTCGAGGGCGATATCCGGCAAGGGCAGGATCGGGGAACAGACCCGTAAGAAGGTGCTGGATTATATCGAGGAACATCATTACAGTCCTAACGTTATCGCGAAAGGGCTTGCGCAGAATAAAACCTTTAATTTGGGCATGGTGCTGCCGGGAGATTACAATGTTGTGGAGCTGCCTTTTTTCCAGAAATGTATGCTGGGCGTCAGCAGGACGGCTTCCGCCCACGGATATGATGTGCTGATCTCCATGGTGACGGCGGATAATATTTCCCAGCTGGAGCGTGCGGTGACCAATCGTAAGATCGACGGGGCGATCCTGACGAGAACACTTGCGGACGATGCGCCGATGAAGTACCTGATCGAAAGCGATGTTCCTTTCGTGGCGATGGGCAGTACCGATGACGACAGGGTTGTGCAGGTCGATAACGACCATCGGAGTGCGTGCAGGGAATTGACGGATAAGCTGCTGGCACATGGTATCAGGAACATTGCGTTGATCGGAAGTGATGAGACTCATATCGTCACGAGCAACAGATTACGGGGATTTGAAGATGCTTTTATGCAGAGAAAAGAATGGGACGGCAGCAGGCAGACTTTTCTGAATGTGAGTGACGGCGGCAGGGTGGATGAGATCGTGGAGAGACTTCTGGAGAAAAAGACGGAGTGTATCGTATGCATGGACGATTTTCTGTGCGGCTGTGTGTTGAATACCCTGCAGCAGAAGCAGATTGCCGTACCGGCGCAGATACAGATCGCCTCTTTCTATGACAGCACAGTGTTGGCGAACCGTATTCCGTCCATCACATCCATACGATTTGACGTGGAGGAACTGGGTACAAAGGCGTGCGAGACGCTTTTGCGCATGCTGGACGGGGAGGAAGTGGAGCGGCGTACCCTGTTAGGGTATGAGGTGCGTATGCGGAAATCGACGCGGGAGATTGGCTGATTTAAATGGAAACATTGTGTTCCGCATGAGAGATTTGATGAGGGATTTGCCGCTAAAGCGTACTTGACATACATTTATCGGACAGAGTACAATAGACACAATGGTCGGCAGAAGCCGGCGGGAAGGGCGTCAAGCGTCCGAAGGAAGTGCCTATTTCTTGATTGAAGGCTGGTGTGTAGCAAAACGCATACCGAGGAAAGATATAGATGTCATTAAGAAAAAAGTAAATCAGATAATTTTTGATATCTTAACAAAATAAATTATTATAAATAAGTATATAAGCTTACCAGGAAGGTAATCGGATATGCGGGAAGCATATCGGGGTACTTTCCTGGTTTTATATTATGGGAAAGTGCGTCCTATAATATAAAACGGAGGAAAATGATTATGAAACAGACACGTAAACTTGTATTATCAGCGCTTTTTATGGCATTGGGGATTGTCCTTCCTTTTCTGACGGGACAGATTCAGCAGATCGGTAATATGCTCCTGCCGATGCATATTCCAGTGCTGTTGTGCGGCTTCATCTGCGGCTGGCAGTATGGTCTGGCAGTCGGGCTTATGACTCCGTTACTTCGAAGCGTTATGTTTGGTATGCCGCCGCTTATGCCTACGGCAGCGGCGATGGCGGTGGAACTGGCAGTCTATGGCTTGATGACAGGGATTCTGTATGCGAAGCTGCCGAAAAAAGTTCCTTATATCTATGTTAGCCTTCTTTGTGCGATGATTACCGGCAGAGCCGCGTGGGGACTCGTCGGTATTCCGTTGTATGGCATTGCCGGAAACAGATTTAACATGCAGATATTTCTGTCCGGTGCGCTATTGAACGCCATACCGGGGATCATACTGCAGATCGTGCTGATTCCGATTGTCATGATCACACTCGGCAAGGCGGGTGTGCTGAAGGATTATGTCCCGGAGCGAGAGATGGAGGGGTCTTGTGAATAATATTTATACCATGATTGACAGTGCGCTGGAGCATGCGTGTATGACCGATCAAGTCAATGTGGCGATTGACGGTATGTGTGGCAGCGGTAAGACAACGCTGGCAGAAGAACTTGCCAGCAGATATGACTGTAATCTTTTTCATATGGATGATTTCTTCCTGCGTCCGGAACAGCGTACCGAAGCGCGGTATGAGCAGGCCGGCGGGAACGTGGATTATGAGCGGTTTCGGGCGGAGGTTCTGGATCATCTGGCGGATGAGGGAGGCTTTGTCTATCGGCGTTTTGACTGTCGCATGATGGCGCTTGGAGAACCTTGTGAGGTTTCATGGAACAGATTGAACATTATAGAGGGCGCGTACAGTTGCCATCCATATTTCAGGGATGCGTATCAACTACGCTTTTTTATGGAAGTGTCCGCAAAGGAACAGAAGAGGAGAATACTGGTGCGAAACGGAGCGGAAATGTACCAACGCTTCGAGCGGGAGTGGATTCCTATGGAGAACCGGTATTTTGAGGCTTATGGAATCCGGGACAAGTGCATTGTGGTCAGCGGCGGTTGACAGCCGGATTATTATCACTGGCGGCTATGGATTATGATTTAACATAGTCGCCTTTTTTATGCCCGCAACGCGAAATTTAAAAAATTTTTTGAAAGTGCGACATTTTCCTGAGTAAAATCGTATCTATAGTGGAGGTGAAAAATATGAATTCTTCATTAATAATGGATGAAGAAATTGCTGAAATCTATAATCGTCAGTTTAATACAGTCTACCGTATTTGTTTGACCTTTATGAAAAATGCAGAAGATGCGGAGGACATGGTGCAGGAGACATTTTTGAAGCTGATTTCGAGCAAAAAGCAGTTTGAGTCTAAGGAGCATGAGAAGGCGTGGCTTGTTGTAACAGCGTCTAATACCTGCAAAGATGAACTGAGGAGGTGGAAGAGAAGGCAGGAAAATATCAAGTCTTTATTCCGACAGGAAAATGTTGTCTGGACAGAAGAGGACAGAGTCCTCGAATGGGTGATGACTCTTCCGGTCAAATATAAACAGGTTATTTATCTGTATTATTACGAGGGTTACCGCACTTCGGAAATTGCAAGCATGCTGCATTGTTCGGAATCAACGGTACGAAATCAATTGCTAAGAGGGAGGAGAATTTTGAAAAAGAATAGTGTATACCATGCAAAATCAGGGTTTGTTCTTGCAGCGGTTTTGTCGGGAAGTCTGTTAGTGGCAACAACCGTATATGCCATTTACACCTATGGATTACGTGATCTTCACCTGGGAAAGGAAAATGTTCTGGATATATCCAAGCGTGAAGAGTTACCGGAGGAAGTGACTGAAAAAGACATTCCCACAAAAGAAGTGGATATCATCACATTGGGCGGGATAGAAGGAAATCCGGAATATATGGCAAATGCCGAATGGAGGGCGTTTCTCGACGGGTACGATACAGATGGGGCAATACTTTCGGAGATTGGGAATGGTTTCGCAGGGTTAGGAGAGTATGAACTTGTCTATAGCTGTTATACGCAGGATATGGTAGATAAGGTAGATGAGATTTGCGAGAAGTATGAATTATCGAAACTGACAGGTTTCTATCTTGCAAAAGATTATGACGACTTATGCAGACAGGCAGGTATCGGAGATATCTGCAGAAGTATGGGCGGAAATGTGAGATGGGAGTTCGGCAGCGGTTATCTGTATGATGACGGAACATTTAGCATGGATGGCAGAGTGACATGGAAAGGCGCCTCGTCACTATGTGTGACGGATTATCAACTTGAACGGACCATGAAAGGTTCTTTTAATCCTGTTACGCTGAATGTGGGCAGGATAGAGGAATATCATGATTGGGAATATTCGACCAGAAGCGGACAGACTGTGCTGCTGGCAAATAGCAGTTTAAAAGCATTGATCATTGCAGAGAGGGATAATTCGTTTATCATAGTGAATGTCTTGGGCGATATACTATCAGACACATTCGATATGAGTGATGAGATGCTGGAAGAGCTGGCGGATCTTTTTGATTTTGCAGCGATACCATGAAAATGCTATGAAGGGAGGAATTTTTAATAATGAAAAAGAATGTAAGATACATGATGGCTGTGTTTATGGTAGTGGTTATGCTGTGCGGGTTGAATGGATGCAGCAGAACTAACGATCATGGGGGCACGGAACGGATTGTAACCGAAGCAGAGAGGGAACAGAATGTAGACGGGACGGAAAATGACCAGATTGTGGGGCAGGATAGTTCCGGCAAAATGGACGAAACAGTACCGAACGAGAAGCATAATGATACGGAAAAAACGCTGGATGAGAAGCATAATAATACGGAAAAGTCTCCGAATGAGGAACATAACGATACAGAAACAGCGACATCAGGAGAGGATCTTGATGTGGTGGCGCCAAATGCTGCCGATGATGACTGGTATATGAGGGGGAATGTTTATACAGACGATCAAGGGAACCGGCTGGAGGTGTTTTTCAATGATCATGGAGTGCTGCAATTTGCAGTTAATGGTCTTTCCATGTATATAACCCGGTTTGATAACTTTGAACAGGAGAATGATTGGAAAGTTTATACCTGTGATGACGGTACAATGGTTATTTACTATCCGGGCGAACCGGCTCATCTTGAGATTGCGGATGGTGATTATGCCGGACTTTACGAATCTAATTGATATGACGCAGGAATCCCGGAGCGCATTTATTCCTTGAAAAGCGCATCCGCGTGCAGTATAATGTAAAACAAGACAGATAGAAAAAGCGGGACATGAGGGAGTGGTGTTCCACATGCCCTTATGTAGAAATAAATAGCAAAGGGGGTGTATAACATGCGTCTTAGAAAATTATTCATGGCGGCATTGACTGCGGCAATGGTATCCATGGTTTTCGTTATGCCGGTTTCTGCCCACGGGCATCACAGCCGGACAACAGTAGTAAAGGATACAGATACAAGCTGCCCGGTATGTACTGTTGAAGGATGTACGGAAGAAGGCAGGCATACCCATGATGGCCATGATTACTGTGGATATGACCACAAAGATGGTTATTGTGACTATTCTTGTGAGACTGCTTCCGATGATACCACTTCCGATGATTCAACTTCCGGGAAGACTGCTTCCGGCAGGAAAGTTTCGCGAAGCAGATGTGGTGCCAGGCGGCATCGTTGCCATTAATTGAGTGAATTCGGACGAAAGAGGAAGTGCAGGCTGTCAGC
>CAMWMS010000171.1 GCA_947175435.1 uncultured Lachnospiraceae bacterium
GGCCGGTCTTCTTTTCCCCGGCTGCCGGCTTTACTTTCTTATTCACCGTCGGTTCCGGCTTCTTTTCCTCTGAGACCGGTTTTACTTTCTTTTTCGCCGCCGTTCCCGGTTTCTTTTCTTCAGTTACCGGCTGTGTTTTCTTCTCTGCTCCGGTTTTCTTTTCTACGGCTGCCGGTTTTGCCTTCTTCTCTGCTTCGGTTTTCTTTTCTACGGCTATCGGCTTTGCCTTCTTATTTTCCGCCGGTTCCGCCTTCTTTCCTCCGGTTGCCGATTTTACCTTCTTTTTCTCCATAACCGAAATCTCGGACTGCGTCTGCCGCTCCGCCAAGTTGCTGTTATTATGCTCCATCTTACTTATACTCCTATAACTGTGATACCTTCCGCGTCATCCGGCTGTCCATGCCGCAACGTTTTTAAATGCCCCATACATTCACCATACTAGCATATCAGATAGGATTTTGTCCAGTATTGCGTTCCTTATAATGTTACTATTGTACCGCTGTGTTATAATATAATCAATGCAGTTCACCTTGTAATTCACCGCCCCTGGAGGTCACCTATGACAAATCAATCCGAAAGCACAATATGCATCCAATATCAGAGTAAGCTTTACGAGCTGCCTTACATACTCATCCGCAGCAACCGCCGAAGCTTCTCCATCAGTATTTCCCCCGACGGGCAGATCACGGTGCGCGTTCCCATGCGCGCCACCCAGAAAGAAATATCCCATCTGCTCATCGAGAAGCGTATCTGGATCGTCACCAAATATCTGGAAGTTCAGGAAAAACAGCGTAACCGTCCCGTCTCCGAGCTGACCGATACCCAGCGGCTCGCCTTGGAAAAGCGCTATATTGCCGCGGCAAAAGAATATTTTCCGAAAAGAGTGGCTCATTTCCACCAGTTCACCGGTGGCTCCTACAACCGCATCACCATCAGGGATCAGAAGACTCGCTGGGGAAGCTGCAGCGCCAGAGGCACACTCTCTTTTAACTGGCGGCTCATGCTGGCACCGCCCGCCATCCTGGATTATGTGGTCGTCCATGAGCTGTGCCATCTGACCCATATGAACCACTCCACCGCTTTCTGGCAGAAAGTAGAATCCGTATATCCCGATTATCGCACCGCCCGTAAGTGGCTGAAAGACCACGGTCAGGAACTGGTGCTATGATGTACCCTGTTTCTTGGTTTTGATGCGAAGTGCGGCATATCTGCCGTTGCTTCTGGTGTCACGCGGTCTGTCTGCGCTGCTGCCCACTCCCGATCTTCGCCTGGTATCGCTTCCGCGATCCGATCTACCGCCTCTTCCACTACGCTCATTCCGGCTGTCTCTTACACGGTCCCAGCCGCCTTGATCCGACCTACTTCCACGTCCGCTTTGTCTGCCTATGCCGTCTCGTTCATCTCTACCATTCTTCCTGCCTGTGCCGCCGCGTCCGTTTCTGCTGTTCTGTCTGCCCGCGCCGCGCCTGCCTTCTTTTCTGTCGAAAAAGAACTTTTCTTCCCTGATGTCCTCTATCTCATCTCCCAGCTTCATCTGCATGAACGCTGCAGCGATCTGCAACGCACTGTGCTGTCCCAACGCAACCTCGTCCAGAATATATTCCATAGCACGGCTGATATCCTGCTGTTCAATCACGCTGTGGGCCTCCTTTAATATCTTAGCTGCCTTGCGCTGCATAATATCCGCCGCATTCGGAATCTTCCTTTCCTTGATCTTCGTATGGCAGACCCGCTCGATATCCCGGATCTTATATGCTTCCCTGCCGACTACCAGTGTAAAGGAACGTCCTGTCTTGCCGGCGCGTCCCGTCCTGCCGATTCGATGCACATAATATTCAATATCCTCCGGCACGTCATAATTATAGACAGCCTCCACATCGCTGACATCGATCCCTCTCGCCGCCACATCGGTAGCAATCAGGATACCCGCTCTGCCGCTGCGGAACAAATTCATCACCGTGTCTCTCTGGTTCTGCGACAGATCGCCGTGAAGCCCTTCCACCTCATATCCCCGCTCTTTCAAATGTTCTGTCAGTTCGTCCACCATGCGCTTGGTGTTACAGAAGATCAACGCCCGCTTCGGATCATAATAATCGATCAGTCGGCACAGTACTTCCTCTTTATCCTGCCTGCGCACCTGATAATACGCCTGTTTGATCAGCGGAATCGTCACCTCCTCGGGCGTCATCCTAATATAAGCCGCATCTTTCTGATAGGTTCTGGTAATATCCAGTATCGGCTTCGGCATGGTCGCGGAGAAAAGTCCCGTCTGTCTGTGCTCCGGTATCTCCTGGAGGATCGTCTCTATATCTTCCCGAAAGCCCATATTAAGCATTTCATCCGCCTCGTCCAGCACTACCGTATGCACATGTTCCATTTTCAATGTGTGTCTGCGCATGTGGTCCATTACTCTGCCTGGGGTGCCCACTACGATCTGTACGCCAGATTTCAGGTTCTTGATCTGCCTTACGATATCCTGTCCGCCGTATACAGGCAGTACTTTGATCCCATGCATATACTTAGCAAACTTGCGAAGCTCCTCCGCCGCCTGCATGGCAAGTTCCCGCGTAGGGCACAGAATCACGGCCTGCAGATTACGTTCTTCCGGATCAATCTTCTGCAGGATCGGTATGCCGAATGCCGCGGTCTTACCGGTGCCGGTCTGTGCCTGTCCAATCATATCCCGTCCTGTCATAAAAAGCGGAATCACCGCTTCCTGAATTGGCGTCATCTCATTAAACCCCAGTTCCTTTACCGCTCGCAAAATCCGTTCGTCTATCCCTGCATCCTCGTATTTCATATGGGTTTCGATTTTCTGACTCCGGTCCTCTGCACCCAACTGTACACCTCTCCACGCACTTTCCATCCCGCTTTCCTGCACGGCTCTCTCTTTTTCCTCTAAAATTCCCACTGATTCCTTCTGTCTAGCCTTTTTACTCATACATACTCCATTCTTATTCTTATTTTTATTTAATTTTGATATAATTCGCACAAACTCTATCATTATGGAAGAGTTTTCTCTTTTTACCAACAAATACGTCTGTTCCGAACATGATAATTGCTGCCACATCCCCTGCGATCACCAAGGATATGACAGCACACATTATCACATTATTTCTATGCTATTGATATTCTTACGCCAGATATATCTTACGAAGTTTGCTTACCGCCCGGTCTGCGATCAGACACTCGCCATGCTCTTCTAAGTACAGCATTCTCTCTTCGGAAACCGCGATCAGGTTACCGAACTCCACTGCCTGTGCACTGATCTTATTAAACATCTTGTAGGACAGCCGGTTTTTCTCCATCACAAGGTAATACGCTTCTCCCTCCTTGTAAAGATGGCTCTTCACAGACAGATTCTTCGGAATGGCTACAGTATACTGCATGACCTGATGAAGTGTGGCAAACACAAACATCCGCCTGTTATCCTCGTATTCTCCCTGTTTCCTCTGCCCTGCAGCGCGGCGTTCCTCATCATCCTGTCTGCCAAGCTCTGCACTGACTCCCTGCAGAACTTCCTTCAAGTGCTGCAAAATATCACGGAAACCCATAGGGCTCTCATTTGTAAAAGTGACTGCAAGTCCCTTATCCTGCAACGGCGTGATCTGCATGGCAATACTCTCTCCGCTTAACGTATATCCTACCTCGTCATGCGCGCGCTCAATAATATCCCGCAAAAATCCCTCGCCCTTCTCATTTCTCTCGAATATGTCTGACAGAGTCAGCCCATATTCAAGCATATCTTCCGCTGTGACAATACACTGCACCGTCGCGTCATTGATTTTCTTATATTCCATATAGCCTGTTATCCTCTGTTTTCTTTCGGTTACCGACCACAAACCTACCAGATATGTAGAACTTTGTCAAGCCGAAGTTTCTCTGTGCCCCCTCATCTTAACGGGCGCATTACTATTCTAACACAAAAATGCGCAATAAGAAAGAATCTTATCGCGCATTTCTTACTTATCTTGTAAAGAAATTTTCCGTCAATGTCATACTGATGTATCCTCCGTGTTGTCTTAATGCAATTTAAATTTGCTTACCTCACTCTTGAGCAGTCCGGAAACTCCCAGATTAGAATCCGCCTGTTTGTCGATATCACTGACACTTTCTGTTAAGCTGACCACTGTATCCGACACATTACTGATCCCTATCGCACTCTCGTTTACCGCTGTCTTGATACCCTCTACCGTTCCTCTGATCAGATCCATACTGTGCCGTAATTCTTCGCTCTCTGACGCAAAACTCTGCATCATCTCATTCATGCTGCCCACATCACTCCGGTAATTCTCACTGGTCGTAAGAAGCTGCTCATAGCCGCCCATAGCAGTCTCATTCATAAAGTTGATCATTACTTCCGCTTCTGCCGCCAATTCATCCACCGCCGCGATCACTTCCGCCGTCACCTTCTGAATCTCTGTTGCCGCATCGGCTGAATTCGTCGCCAGCTTTCCGATCTGATCAGCTACCACTGCAAAACCTCTACCGGATTCTCCCGCCCGGGCCGCCTCGATGCTGGCGTTTAATGCCAATAGATTTGTTTCTGATGTAATACTGATAATATTCTTCGTAAGGTCCCGGATCTGCTCTACTTCCTTGGATTTCTCGATCTTATTCTGGACTGCCGCCGCCATATCTGCCGCCTGCGCTTCTGCATCGCGTCTGTTCTCCACGGCACTCTGATATACCTCTGACGCATTGCTCATGATCTCATTGGAAGAACGGCTTCCGTCCTCAGCCTGTCGATAAATCTCCTCGATGGAACCAAATACCGTTCCGATCGAATCATTGACCTGATCCAACGCTGCGCTGGATTCTTCCATAGCCGCGCTCATCTCCTCCATTGTTGCGGAGACATTCGATATGCTCTCTCCCGCCAGGGACAGATTTTCCGCTATCGCGCTTGAAGACTCATTGAGCCGGTCGGAATTGTCCGAAATATTGATCATAATGTTTCTTATGTATCCTAAAAGTGCATTTACATTCTCTGCGATTAATTCCATCTCATCGCCGGTATGTATCTCCAGCCTCTGCGTAAGATCTCCCTCATTATTCACCAGTTCATATATCTTACCGTCTACCGTATGCAGGCTCTTGATGATCTTCCCTACAATGAGATTGATAATCGCCAACGCAACGATCAGACAAATCACGGTAATGGCGACAGTTTGCTTAAGGATATCTTCCAACCGCTGTACGACTCCGGAAGCATCATAGTCACATCCCACAACTCCCACAATCGCTCCACTGTTGTCCACAATCGGCATATATGCCGATATCAGTTCTCCGTCTTCCGTCGAATCAATATAATCCTGTACGTATTCTTCCCCTTGAAAGACTCCCTGCAGTTCCTGATAGGACACTTCAAAAACTTTACCGAACTCGCTGCGGCTCTGTGTATTATCTGTGTCGATCCCATAATACACTTGTCTGCCGTCGGTATATAATGTATACAGATATTGTATGCCGCATTCCTCTCTGACACTCGACATCGCTGCAAGAATGTCTGCGTACTCTGTGCTGTCTTCAGATCCCGGTGCCAGTACAGCCAATTTTTCCGTATCAATCACCTTCGTGGAGATCACAGCCGCCATTCGCGCTTCCTCCACCCCCATTGCAACCAAACCATTCTCCGTGCGCTTATAAGAATTCACACCCATGACGAGACATAGTATAATAATCAATGCCGTTGTCGGCAGCACGATTTTATTCCGTATTCCCATCTTTCTGGTTTTTTCTCTTTTCATATGATTTTTCCTCTTTTCTTACACAACTCTGTATTATGCAGACACTCCGACAGTCGCTTTCAGTATCATGTTTATTATACCACTTTTTTCGGGTCATGTACAATAATGAGAAAGAGACGAAATTTTAATTTTCGTCCCTTTCCCGTGTAAATATTTCCTATAAATTTCTCATATCATACTGTCGACTATTGCGCTACAGTTATCGCATGATATATGTTTAATAAATTTAATTGAACATCATTTCAAACATCGACGCAATCCGTTCTGCCCAATTTATTTTATACACCGACTGTGCCTTGATCTCAAGATTGAATGTTTTTGTTA
>CAMWMS010000172.1 GCA_947175435.1 uncultured Lachnospiraceae bacterium
TCTCTGCGATACAGACAAACAGCGATCAGGTGTTCCCATTGTTCTTCACCGTCACGCATAACATGACACTCATAAGTGAAAGTTTCCCTATCTGCAAGACTTTTTACAATGGAGTTAATTCCGAAAGCCTGCCTGAACTCTTCCTTCCCCTCTTCTCCGATAATATCCCTGCTGTGGGTCTCCACTATCGCAGCGTAATCTCCTTCCGTAGCCAGTCGATTGTCTAACGGACTCACGCCCGCGGTATAAAAATATGTATCTGTCTCCAGATCCACCACAAAATACCTCGAAAGGAAAAGTGTATTCAACCCTTTCAGCACATAGTTGACACGCTGGTTTTCACTCTCCAGCTTTTTCTTCTCCATGCCTGCCCGCAGAATCATTAAAACAACATAGACCGCACACAGAATAAGCAGAATTACCTCCAGACGAATCCCCGCAAGATTGGCCTTTTCTACCATACTCTGCGTAATATTCTGCGGAAATGTCTGTATCAGGACATATCGATCATCAAGAAGATAAGTGACACAGAGATTATCTGTTTTGCTGCCATCATGACATACGAATGAGCCGTGTCCGCCATTTTGAAATACGGTTTGTGCAGACACCGCCGTTTCACTGTCAATGGTACCTGACTCTGTCAAACGATCCAATATATTTCCCTCATAACTCTCTCCGTCGGTGCTGGCGATCACTCTGCCATCCGGCATACACAAAAATATATCAGCAGTCTCACCGAAGTACGTGGCATAGAGCAGATTCTTCAGATACTCCTCCGCAGTATAGGAACCCCGGACCACGCCGATAATCTCTCCCTCAAACCGTACCGGCGCGAAGAAACTGATTCTCGTCCCGCCGTCCTCAAAACGAGGATCGAATATGATTGAGATGCCGCTCTCCCCGTTTATGCCGAGTTGATAGTAGTCCCGGTCTGTCGCATTGGCCGTCCTTCCATCGGAAGAGTGCGCTGTTCCGTCCATGTCCGTAAACCGAATTGTATCGAATGCGGAGTTCA
This sequence comes from uncultured Lachnospiraceae bacterium, assembly GCA_947175435.1. GTDB lineage: Bacteria > Bacillota > Clostridia > Lachnospirales > Lachnospiraceae > UBA3282. The sequence goes on from CAMWMS010000172.1 coordinate 1,016, forward strand.
TCTCTATCTCTTTCAGCGTCTCAACATCAATCGTAGGGCTTGACAGGCCTTTGCTTATGAAATATGCATACGAGTTAATCAGATTTAATCCGCCCCTGAATTCCTCTTCAATCTGATATGCTGTCTGGTGCACCGCATCCTCGGCATAGTTCCTGTTCTGTTCCGTAATACGTGCCCGATTCTGCTCCGTATACCAGTAGAATAAAACAATCACAAATATCAGCAAAATAACCGCGTACAAGACCGACTGCAACAATTTTGTTCTTTTTCCCATAACATTTTCTCCTTAATAACGGAAATCACACATCGTAAAGTCTCTTTGCGTATGTAACAAAATTTCGTAACTGTTCAGAACCCTGTTCTTCACAGTTACGAATCACCTTCTGAACAGTTACAAAATTTCTTTATGATTATAGCAATATATTTGTGGTTTTTCAATGTTTTACAGTACAAGATAAGTACCTGCGTAACAGTTCAGCCTTGCTTCACTGTTACGGAATCTGCCAGTCGAGCGTGGCTCGATTTTTCCAAGTCGCCTTCGGCGAGGGGCAGATTCCCTCTTGGCAAAATATACACGTTTTCACGGACTTTGCAACAAGTACAAAGTCCTGGGATGAACTGTTACATCAAACGTACAAATGTACAAATTTAAAAACATAATGCTTTTTTCTTCATATGGTGCTATATTATAGTTGCATAATGGTTTCATATGCTTTTTACGACAGACGTACCGGAAACGCCGCACATAAATTACAGGCGCGTTTCGGAATGGAGATATCATGTTTGGGAAAAAAAATACCGTTGAACAAGGATTAAAAATTATCATCGTAGGCTGCGGCAAGGTCGGTAAGACGTTAGTCGCACAACTGATCAAAGAGGGTCACGATATTACCCTGATCGACAGCAATCCGCAGAAAATTCAGGAGCTGACAAATCTGTATGACGTCATGGGCATCGTCGGCAACGGCGCCAGCTTCAGCGTCCAGATCGAAGCCGGCATCGAGAACAGCGACCTGATCATCGCAGTCACCGATTCCGATGAACTGAACCTGCTGTGCTGCACGGTCGCCAAGCGTGTCGGTAACTGTTCCGCCATCGCCAGGGTCCGCACACCGGACTACAGCAAAGAAGCCAACTATCTGCGTGAGAAATTAGGCCTCGCCCTGATTATAAATCCTGAGTTGGAAGCGGCGGCGGAGGCCGCACGAATTCTGTTTCTTCCCACTGCTCTGGAAGTGAGTACCTTCGCACACGGACAGGCGGAAATGGTCAAGTTCAAGGTTCCCGACAACAACCAGTTAGACGGCATGACCATCGTCGATCTGGGCCGAGCACTGGGCAAAAACATCGCCGATAATATTCTGATCTGCGCCGTGGAGCGTGATCGTGACATTCATATACCCTCAGGTAATTTCCGCATACAAAAAGGAGATCTGCTTTCCTTCGTCGCATCCAGAGCGAATGCGAAGGTCTTCTTGGAAAAAATAGGTTTCAAGACACATGCGGTTAAGAACACGATGATCATCGGCGGGGGAAAGTCCGCATACTATCTGGCTTCCCAGCTTCTACATATGGGAATCTCCGTCAAGATTATCGAGAGTAACCCGAAGCGCTGTGAAGAATTAAGCATTCTGCTGCCAAAGGCGATCATCATCAACGGAGACGGCACGAACGAAGAACTCCTCAAGGAAGAAGGAATCGAGTACGCGGAATCTTTCGTTCCTCTGACCGGTATTGATGAAGAAAACATCATGCTGACACTTCACGCCAAGATGGTCTCACAAGCCAAAGTAATCACGAAGATCAATCGGATCACTTTTGATGACGTAATAGACAGTCTGGACTTAGGCAGTGTCATTTATCCGAAATTCATTACCTCCGAAACGATTATTGCCTATGTGCGTGCTAAGCAAGATTCCATGAACAGCAATATTGAAACGCTCTATCACATGTTCGATTCGCGTGTTGAAGCGATTGAGTTCCGCGTGGAGAAGGAATCCAAGGTCACGAATACCCCTTTGGCCAAACTTTCTCTTAAGCAGGGGCTGTTGATCTCTTTTATCAATCGAAACGGCTCCATTATCATCCCCAGCGGTCAGGATTCGATCGAGGTCGGTGACACGGTTATGATCGTCACCACGCACACGGGATTCAACACGATACAAGATATACTGAGATAGAGGACATATAGAAATGAACAGTTCAATTATTCGTTTTATTTTAGGGTACGTTTTAAAAACGGAAGCTGCATTACTGGTGCTTCCCTGTTTGATCGCACTGATTTATTCCGAGAAAGAAGGTTTATGGTATCTGCCCGTAGCGGCGCTCTGCCTGCTTCTCGGAATACTGATGACGCGGCACAAGCCGACAAACTCGGTCTTCTATCTGAAGGAGGGTTGTATTGCCACCTCTCTCAGCTGGATACTCCTCAGTTTCTTCGGTTGTCTCCCTTTCTGTCTTACGGGTGAGATCCCTTCCTTTACGGACGCTTTATTCGAGACGATCTCCGGCTTTACTACCACCGGCGCCAGCATCTTAAGCGATGTGGAGGCACTCTCCCACTGTTCTTTGTTCTGGCGCAGCTTCACACACTGGATCGGCGGCATGGGCGTTCTGGTTTTCCTGCTGGCTATCGTTCCCCTAAGCGGAGGTTCCAATATTAACCTCATGCGCGCGGAGAGCCCCGGCCCTTCCGTGGGTAAACTGGTGCCTAAGGTAAAATATACGGCACGAATCCTCTATCTGATCTACCTCGGCATGACTGTCATAGAAGCGATCCTGCTTCTGATCGGCAGAATGCCTTTGTTTGATGCTGTATGCATCAGCTTCGGTACAGCCGGAACCGGCGGCTTCGGTATTAAAAATGACAGCATGGCAAGCTGCTCACCCTACTTGCAGTGGGTCGTTACGATTTTCATGATTCTGTTCGGCATTAATTTCAATGCCTATTATCTGATTATATTCGGTAAGATCAAGAGAGCCTTAAAGATGGAAGAAATCCGCTACTATCTGTTGATCATTGCGGTCAGCGTTGCGATTATTTTCCTCAATATTCTGGGTACCTGCGCAGGTGCGTTCGAGGCGCTGACACAGTCGGCTTTTCAGGTTGCATCCATTATCACCACCACCGGATTCTCTACCACCAATTTCGACACGTGGGCGGCTACTTCCAAAATCGTTCTCGTCCTGCTCATGTTTGTGGGCGCCTGTGCCGGCAGTACCGGCGGCGGCATCAAAGTATCCCGCTTCGTGATACTTTTTAAAACAGTAAAGAAGGAATTCACTTCCTATATCCATCCTAAGAGTATTAAAAAGATCAAGATGGACGATAAGCCCGTGGAACATGAGATTATACGAACGATCAATGTATATCTCATTACTTTCACGATTCTGTTCGTCCTGTCCGTATTTCTGATTTCATTCGACGGTACGGATCTGGTAACGACTTTCACGGCAGTAGCCGCCACCATCAACAACATCGGTCCCGGTCTTGCAATGGTTGGACCGATGGAGAACTTTGGCTTCTTCTCACATGTTTCCAAGTATGTCCTTATGTTTGACATGCTGGCCGGAAGACTGGAACTGTTCCCGCTGTTGCTGCTCTTCCATCCGACGATCTGGAAAGATTTGTTTGCCTATAAACGAAGTGTTCGAAGCCTTAAGAAAGGTAAATGAGCATTCTGGCTTTTCAAGTCAACCGCTTAGAAAATCTATTATAGAAAAATAACATTCCTTTCGAGTTCTTACTCATCGTTCTGCCGCTACTGCCAGCTCCTCCTTAGTACACTTGGCAATTTTAAGCACCAATGACTCCTCCATGCCCTCCTCCAGCATCTGGCGTAGAATCGAGATTCTTCCCCTCCGCTCGCCTTCCTTTATTCCTTCTTCTTTTCCTTCCATCTTCATATCTTCCATCAATTCATCAAACGCCTGACACATTTCTATTCCCTCCATCTTTACTTTGGGCATCAGTCTTTTCCTGTCTATATGTATCGCTATCGCTTGTACTGCTTCCGGTTCAAGGTTATGGAACCGCTCTGAATGGCACAACTCATTCAGTTTCTTTTTGTCTTTCCTGCACTGCAGCGCCTGAAAAAATTCCCTTAGGTCGGTTTCATAGTCCTTCGCATTTACATAATCAGCTTCCGCCAAATGAAAATCATATTCAGGAATCCTCAGATCTGTTATCCTCTGTATTATACTTGGAATCTGGAACAGTTCTGACAACTGTTTCCTTCCCTCCCAGTGATCAGTCCCCAGATATAGCACTACTGTTACAACAGGCATGAGAACATCTTCCGTTTTTAGCCGGCTCTTTCTCTCCCTGTATCCATCTGCCATTACCTCTCCCTTATGCGATCCGGCAAGCTTACAAATCTGTTGCTCGTATTCACATGCGTCATAAACCATTACACGCTCTGGCATACTGTAATCAGAATCTGTCTCTAACTCCAAGCTGTACAAGATATGGTATACTACGTCCTTCATGAAAACATCCCGGTGCTTATCTGCATTCCCAAATAGTGAAGGATATTCCCTTTCCACCGGAACCAGATTCTCTGGCAAAAGGATCTTTTCCCCATGATAAAGTACCGAATTTATTAACTCCGCAAACCTGACAGTATCCCTGAAATAAATCTTCCCTACGGTATCTTTCTTCCCCATATGCTTCTTTCCGGCTGTATCATATGCTGTTATAGCACCCAGCCATTCTCCCTTATTCTGTGAAATATGGCTGATTCGCCGATATCGGATTGCCCGACCTGATGTCCTGAACAGGACATTGAATTTCACTGTATAATCGCTTTGATTAAATAGATTATATAAAATTATATTCTAACTGTCAATAAAATAATTTAATATTAGTTGACGTTTTATCGTTTATTCAAGTGAGGACTATCTTTAAGAACAGCATTTCCGTACCTATTTCTGCAATGGATTTTTGCTTCTTTACCTTTTCACTATTTTACAAATGCAAAACCGGAAAGGGAATTGTCACCAAGGCCGTCTTCTCCCTGTCCAGAACTTATATTCCCAAA
>CAMWMS010000173.1 GCA_947175435.1 uncultured Lachnospiraceae bacterium
TATTTTAACTTTGTGATAAAAATTCCACCTCACTGTAGAAGAAATATCGTAAATGTAATATTTATTTATAGGAAAAATATATCTGCCTGCTGCACAAATCATAAAATATTCTACTAAACTTCCGTAAAAATATTAAATAATCGCATAAATAAAAAATTTGTATTTAATACAGATAGTATAGCATATAATTTGTATTGTACAACTCATCTAAAATAAAAACGGCAAAGATTTCCGTCTTGATAGTCAGGAGATGATTTGTTACAGTGATAACAGAAACAGCGAGACATCAGCGCTTGCGTTTCGAAATTCCAAGTAAACACATATTATTAGGAGGAGGAATTTATAATGAAAAAGAAATTAGCAGTTTTACTTGCAGGCACAATGGTAATGGCAAGCCTCGTAGCATGCGGCGGCAATGACGCAGCTCCGGCAACAAACGATGCTCCGGCAGCAGAGCCCGCAGCAGAAGATACGGCAGAACCTGTAGCAGAGGCAGAGCCTGAAGCAGAAGCAGAAGCTCCCGCAGCATCCGGCGGCGCTATCAGCGTTGGTTTCGCACAGGTAGGCCATGAGTCCGACTGGCGTGCAGCTAACACACAGAACTATCAGGATGCATTCTCAGAGGCTAACGGCTATGAATTATCTTTCGTAGATGCTGACAATGACAATGCGGTTCAGTTGGAAGCAGTTCGTAACTTCATCCAGCAGGAGATGGATTACATCTGTATCGCTCCGATCGAGACAGCAGGTTGGGACACAGTTCTTCAGGAAGCACAGGACGCAGGTATTCCGGTACTGATCGTTGACCGTTCCGTAGACGCTGATCCTTCTTTATACACCACACAGCTTGGCTGCGACATGGTTGCAGAAGGTGAGACAGCAGGTAACTGGTTAGGCGAGTACTTAGATGGCGCTGACGCTAAGATTCTTGTAATCGAAGGTTCCGTTGGTGCATCCGCAACACTCGGACGTACAGAAGGCTTCAACAATATCGCAGCACAGCACAGTGAGTGGGAGATCCTTGATTCTCAGTCCGGTGACTTCACACAGGCAGGCGGACAGGAAGTTATGGAGTCCTTCATCAAATCTTACAGCGATTTTAACGTAGTAGTTTGCCAGAACGATAACGAAGCATACGGCGCAATGGACGCAATGGATGCAGCAGGTATCACATACGGTGTAGACGGCGATGTTATCATCATCTCCTTTGACGCTACACATGATGGCTTACAGTACACACTGGACGGCAAGATCAACTGCAATGTAGAGTGTAATCCTCTGCAGGCTCAGTTCGCAGCAGATGTTATCCAGAAGTTAGAGGCAGGCCAGGCTGTAGACGCTCAGACAATCGTTAAGGATGAGGCTTTCGTAGCACCTGGTATCACATCTCAGTATGCAATAACCATGACACAGGAAGTACTTGACGGCCGTGCATACTAAGATTCATATCTGAACAGAATATTGAGAATAGAATAGGGAGAGAAATTATATTTCTCTCCCTTTTCCTTTTTTAAATTTAGTGTATAATTAGAGATATACATAATAATTGTCGGAAAATTCCAGAGGAATAAAGTGGAATCTACGACAGAAGAAGGTATTAGTTTGAAAAATCAATAGATTTTTCAAACGAAAATTTATGCTTATGCCCGGATCCGCAGGCTGAGCAAGAATGGAGGATAAATATGGATAGCAATATTGCTTTGACAATGCGAGGCATCTGTATGACATTCCCGGGGGTTAAGGCACTTGACAATGTGGATTTCACCTTGAAAAAGGGCGAAATCCGTGCACTGATGGGTGAGAACGGTGCAGGAAAATCCACATTGATCAAATGTCTGACGGGGGTCAACAAGTTCGAAGCCGGCGAGATTCATGTAGACGGTATTGAGGGTCCGATCGTCAATAAAGATACGATGGATGCCCAACACAAGGGAATCTCGACAGTTTACCAGGAGGTAAATTTGTGTCCGAATCTTTCGGTGGCGGAGAATCTTTACATCGGACGCGAACCGCTTACGAGGATCGGTACGGTTAACCGCCGAAAGATGAATCAGATGGCGGCGCAGTTGATGAAAGATCTGGATCTGGACATCGAAGTGACGAAGAATCTGGAAGAATATTCCTTGGCGCTGCAGCAGATGATTGCGATTGCCCGTGCGGTGGATATGGAGAGCAAAGTTCTGATTCTTGACGAGCCTACTTCCTCTCTGGACGACAACGAGGTGGAGAAGCTGTTTGGTATGATGAAGAGACTGAGAGATCAGGGCGTCGGCATCATATTCGTAACACACTTCCTGGAACAGGTATATGCTGTCTGTGACGGCATCACCGTACTCCGCAACGGTACGCTGGTCGGTGAGTATACGGTGGAAGAACTTCCGAGAGTGAAGCTGGTAGCGGCGATGATGGGTAAGGATTTCGACGATCTTGCTTCCATTAAGCCGGAAGGCACAATGGATTTCTCGAATGCTCCTCTTGAGATCGATGCGAAGGGCTTGAGCCATGCGGGAACGATCAAACCGTTTGATTTAGAGATACATAAGGGTGAGGTAGTAGGGCTTACCGGACTGTTGGGAAGCGGACGAAGCGAGCTGGCGCGCGCGATTTACGGTGCGGACAGGGCGCAGACCGGTACGCTCAAGGTTGCCGGACAGGAGGCTAAGGTGAAGAGTCCGATCGATGCCATGAATCTTGGTATGGGACTTCTTCCCGACGACAGAAAAGCAGAAGGTATCATCGGCGATCTGTCAGTGCGTGAGAACATTATTCTTGCCATGCAGGCTAAGGCAGGTATTTTTAAGAAGATACCTATGGCGAAACAGATTGAGATCGCTGATAAGTATATAGAGATGCTGCAGATTAAGACGGCAAGCAGAGAGACGCTTATTAAGAGACTGTCGGGCGGTAACCAGCAGAAGGCGATTCTGGCGAGATGGCTTGCAACCAATCCCGATTTCCTGATTCTTGATGAGCCCACTCGTGGTATTGATATCGGTACAAAGACAGAGATTCAGAAACTGGTTATCAAACTCGCACAGGAAGGCAAGAGCCTGATCTTTATCTCATCCGAGATTGAAGAGATGCTGCGTACTTGTAACCGAATGGCTGTTCTTCGTGACGGCGCTAAGGTTGGAGAGATCGACGGCGATGACATGACACAGGAAGGCGTAATGCACGCGATTGCAGGAGGTGCGGCACATGAGTAATATAAAGAAAATAACAAAAATGCAGTTGTTCCTGCCTATATTCAGTATGATTTTAGTAATGCTGGTAAATGTAATCTATGATCTTGCAAGTGGTAATGCACCGTTTGGTTTCTTCTCGATCAGCACACAGGTTACTTCCTCCGGCAACACGATTCTTTACGGACGTCTGATTGATATATTAAACCGCGGCAGCGAAGTGGCCATTCTGGCAATCGGTATGACACTTGTTGTATCCGCTTCCGCCGGAACGGATATTTCAGTCGGATCCGTTATGAGCCTGTCAGGTGGTATGTGCTGTATGCTTTTGGCAGGATATGGTGTGACCAATGTTTCTGAATATGCGTGTCCCCTCTGGGTCGGCATCGGAGCAGGTATCTTAGTTGCGGTTATTTGCGGTCTGTTTAACGGTTTTTTGGTGGCTTATTTGAATATTCAGCCAATGGTCGCAACGTTGATCTTATGGTCAGCGGGACGTGCCATAGGATTGCTCCTCTGTAACAGTGCAATCGTATATGTGCGTGTGCCGTCGTTCCAGTTCTTTGGTTCATATGTAGGATTTCTTCCTACGCCGATTCTGATTGCGGCAATATGTGTTCTGATTATGGCGTTGTTGCTGAAATTTACGGCACTTGGTACATTTGTACAGAGTGTTGGTATCAATAAGAAAGCAGCGAGAATTTCCGGATTTAATTCCGCGAAGATCATTCTGATGTGCTACGCGATCTGTGGTCTGTGTGCAGGTATTGCAGGTATCACGGCAACTTCACGTATCTACTCTGCGGATACCAACAACATCGGACTGAATATGGAGATGGATGCCATACTTGCGGTGGCACTTGGCGGCAACAGCCTGGGTGGCGGTAAGTTCAATCTGGCTGGCTCCATCATTGGTGCATACACGATCCAGGCAATTACAACAACCTTGTATGCGTTAGGTGTATCCTCCGCGCAGGCGCCTGTGTTCAAGGCGATCGTCGTTATCCTGATCGTTGTTATCCAGGCTGAGCCCGTGAGGGACTATTTTAAGAAAATGTCGGCTAAAAAAGCGGCTGCAAAGGAGGCGTAGGATATGAAAAAATTGAAAATTAGCGGTAACAGTATCTTATTGATTATTACCGTCGCCTTGTTTGTAGTCATGTATGGTGCGGGCTGTATCGTATATGCGAACAAAGGGTTCACACACCTACAGACATTTTTGAACATACTGATTAATAATGCCGGACTTCTCTGCGTGGCATGTGGAACAACATGTGTTATGCTAACGGGTGGTATTGATATTTCCGTAGGTTCCGTGGTGGCTATGGACTGCATGTTTTTGGCGGTAGGCATGGAAGAGTGGGGCATGAAAAGCCCGGTGCTGATGCTGCTCGTATTGGTGATTGGTATTGTTTTTGGCGTGGTACAGGGATTTTGCATTGCATATCTGGAGATTCAGCCCTTTATCGTGACCATGGCAGGTTTGTTCTTTGCCAGAGGTATGACGGCTGTGATCTGTACGGATCAGGTAAGTATTGTTTCGGATCCCCTTTTTGTAAAGCTTTCCAATATGAAGCTTAATATTCCTTTCAATATCGGAGCGTATGAGAATAAGAAAGGTATTTTGCAGATACCTTATGTGAGAATAACGGTTGTTATTGCTCTTCTTGTGGTACTGTTGATATTCTTAATGTTGAAATACACAAAGTTTGGAAGAAGCATCTATGCGGTGGGTGGTAACAGCCAGTCTGCAACCCTGATGGGCCTGGATGTGCGTAAGACTAAGATGAAAACGTACGTGCTTGCCAGCTTTTTAGCTTCCATCGGCGGTATCTGCTATTGTTTGAACACCATGTGCGGTACGACCACGCAGGCAACTGGACTGGAGATGGATGCGATTTCATCTGCCGTTATCGGCGGTACGCTCTTGACCGGTGGTGTCGGTAACGTGGGCGGCTCTTTAGTCGGCGTGCTGATCAACGGTACGATTTCCACACTGGTGAAATCACACGGTAAACTGGTCAGCTCATGGGCTAATATTGTAACAGCTATCCTGCTGTGCTTCTTTATCGTATTACAGGCGATTCTGGCTAAGGTTAAAGAGAGCAAAAAGGCATAAATGTAAGCACTTTATACATATGAGAGACGTGCATATTCTGTGCAGATGCGCATAGCATGCGCGTCTCTTATCATTTAACATAGAAGCGCTCCGGGAGAGAAGCGCTTCGGAATGGAGGTAAGGTTAATATGAAAGCAGTAAAAAATTACAAGTTTTGGTTTTGCACGGGTTCGCAGGATTTATACGGAGATGAATGTCTCAGGAAAGTAGCGGATCATTCCGCTAAGATCGTGGAAGGGCTGAATGCTTCCGGCAAGCTGCCCTTTGAGGTGGTACTGAAGCCTACGCTCATCAGTCAGGCTTCGATCAGACAAACTTTTAACGATGCGAATAACGATCCCGACTGTGCGGGCGTGATTACATGGATGCACACATTCTCACCGGCGAAGATGTGGATTCTGGGATTAAAAGAATTCCGGAAACCGCTCTGCCATCTGCACACGCAGTTTAACGAAGAGCTTCCTTATGACACGATAGACATGGATTTCATGAACGAGAACCAGTCTGCACACGGCGACAGAGAGTACGGTCATATCGTGAGCCGTATGGGTATTGAGAGAAAGATCATCGTAGGACACTGGGCGAACCCGAGTGTGCAGGAACAGCTCGGAAGCTGGATGAGGACGGCGCTGGGCGTGGTAGAGTGTTCCCATATCCGCGTGTGCCGTTTCGGAGATAACATGAATAATGTTGCGGTAACCGAGGGCGATAAGGTAGAGGCACAGATCAAGTTCGGCTGGGAGATCGA
>CAMWMS010000174.1 GCA_947175435.1 uncultured Lachnospiraceae bacterium
AACCGTTTGCGCAGATAGAAGTTAATATCTACGGAGCCGCGCTTTCGCTCCGTAAAAAGCGTAGCGGGCACTAAGTTCGTGAAATACCTCACTAAGTGCCGACCAAAGTTAATTTCAAAGAAATTTACTTTTTTTAAGGGACTCCTTAAGAAATTAACTTCCATCTGCGCGGGGTAGTGGGCATAGATGAACAGTAACAAAAAGAAATGATTTAGGTAACTGAATTATAATAAACGTACGGTATATATGATAGATTGACGGGAAAGGCTGGTGTATTGTTGTGACGAAAATTGACATAGTGTCGGGGTTTCTTGGCGCGGGTAAGACGACGCTGATTAAGAAACTGTTAAAAGAGGCTCTTGCAGATACGAAAGTTGTACTGATCGAGAATGAATTTGGTGAGATCGGTATAGACGGTGGATTTCTGAAAGAGGCGGGAATTGAGATTAAGGAGATGAACTCCGGCTGTATCTGTTGTTCGCTTGTGGGTGATTTCGGCGCTTCGCTTCGGGAGGTGCTGGATACTTACACACCGGAGCGCGTATTAATCGAGCCTTCGGGTGTGGGCAAGTTGTCCGATGTGATGAAGGCAGTGCAGGATGCAATGGCGGACAGAGACGTGGAGCTCAACAGTGCCGTTGCGGTTGTGGATGCCTGCAAATGCAAGATGTACATCAAGAATTTCGGCGAGTTCTTCATTAACCAGATTGAGCACGCAGGAACGATCATTCTCAGCCGGACAGATAAGTTGAGTGAAGAGAAGCTGACTGCCTGCGTGGAGATGATTCGGGAGCATAATGCGAAAGCGACGATCATCACTACACCGTGGGATTCTCTGGAAGGTAAAGATATCCTGGAAACGATCGAGGGTGCGAAAGATCTCGAGGCGGAGCTTATGCAGGAAGTAATGGCACATCATGAGGAACACGACCACGGTCCGGACTGTACGTGCGGATGTCACGACCATGATCATCATCATGAGCACGACCACGAACACGATGAGCATGACCATCATCACGATCATGAGCACGAGCACCATCATGATCACGATCACGATGAACATGAGCACCATCACGACCATGACGAGCATGACCATCACCACGGTCACGATGAGCACGAACACCACGAGCATCATCATGAGCACGGGCACGATCATCATCACCATCATGCAGATGAAATATTTACAAGCTGGGGAATGGAGACACCTGCAGCGTATAAGAAGACGGAGATAGAGCATATTTTGGCGGAATTGGATCAGGATGAGAAGTATGGCATTGTTTTGCGTGCGAAAGGGATGGTTCCTTCGACGGACGGCGGCTGGATTTATTTCGATTATGTGCCGGAAGAGAGTAATGTCAGGGACGGTAAGCCTGATGTGACAGGCAAATTCTGTGTGATCGGTTCTAAGCTGAAGGAAGATAAGCTGGCAGAGTTATTCAAAAAATAGGTATCGGGAAGGATGGGAGCATTTTATGAAACCGGTCTATGTGATTAATGGTTTTCTGGAGAGCGGTAAAACAGAGTTTATTACCTATACACTGTCACAGCCTTATTTTCAAGTGCGTGGTAAGACACTGTTGATTCTGTGTGAAGAGGGCGAGAAAGAGTATGATGAGAATCTGCTCAAGCTGAGCCGGACGCAGTTGGAATTGATCGAGGATGAGGAAGAATTTAACACGACGCGGTTGATCGAGCTGGAGAAAAAACATAAGCCGGAGCGCATCATCATCGAATATAACGGCATGTGGAACTATAAGGCGATGAAGCTGCCATGGCATTGGAAGATTGAGCAGCAGATCACAACCATCGATGCCTCTACTTTCCCTATGTATTTTACAAATATGAAATCCCTGCTTGCAGAGCAGCTTCGCGCGTCAGAGCTGATTATTTTCAATCGTTGTGACGGCGTGGAGGATCTGGGCAGTTATAAGCGCAATGTCAAGGCAATCAACCCGAAGGAGGAGATTGTATTCGAGGATTCTAACGGAGAAATCAATGAAATTATGGAAGAAGACCTGCCGTACAATTTAAAAGCACCCGTTATTGAATTGAATAATCAGGGGTACGGAATCTGGTATCTGGATTCACTTGACCACTTGGAGCGCTACGAGGGTAAGACCGTTCAGTTCACGGCCATGGTACTGAAACCGAAGGATTTCCCTCCGGGATATTTCGTGCCGGGCAGGATGGCGATGACTTGTTGTGCGGAGGATATGGCATTTCTAGGTTTTGCCTGTGAATACGACAAGACGAATACTTTGACCGACAAACAGTGGGTGAAGGTGACTGCCAGGGTTGAGAAAGAATATTTTGCGGATTATCAAGGAGAAGGTCCGGTGCTTCATGCAATCAGTGTTGGGCAGACGAAAGCGCCGAAAGACGAGATCATCAGTTTTATGTAGATCATGTCTGTATAAGATCATAAATGGGATTCATAGGGCGCATAAGCTATGAGAGTATTATGCGCCTTCTTTTGTGTCAGAAGATACAGGTGAAATATTCGGTCAATGTATACCGGCGACAGGAGCTTAATAAGATACCATGGCGGATGATAAAGAATTGCAACAATTGAAGAAAAGGCTGCTGGAGCTGGCGGAACGTTCTTATAACAGCGGAATCTACACATTCACGCCTTTTCTCGGATTGTCGGAGCAGCAGGCGTTTTATGAGATACAGCGTGAGGTGGCATATGCGGGCACCGATATGGAGGGAGGCTGCCCGATGTGTGAGCGGAAGATGATCCGTTTCGGCTCACCGGAATCTATGGGATATGAGGTGCAGTATCCTATCGTCTGCCTGCGGATTAAGCCGTTGCAGTCTAAGTTTGCGGAGCAGCTTACCCATCGGGATTTTCTGGGAGCCATCATGAATCTGGGGATAGAACGTTGTACCGTGGGAGATATTTTTGTGCAGGATAAAGAGGCTGTGGTGTTTTGTCAGGAGGGCATTGCCGACTATCTGATCGGGAATCTGGAGCAGGTGAAGCATACCCATGTGCGCTGTGAGATGACAGAGGTTACGCAGCAGATGGCATCGCCTGTCAGAGAGCCGGTGTCGCTGACTGTTTCTTCTCCCAGAATTGACACTGTCATATCTAAATTGTACAATATTGCGAGAAGCCGCAGTCTGGAACTGTTTCGATCCGGACGCGTCTACGTAAATGGCAGGTTGACAGAGAATAACAGTTACACGCTTAAGAGAGAAGACTCGGTGACCGTAAGAGGATTCGGCAGGTTTGTTTATATGGAGGACCAGGGAGAGACGAGAAAAGGTAAAGTGCGTATCAGTTTAGAGGTTTACCGATAGAATTTTGGTTTACATAACATTACAATATTGCATCACATAGATTGTTGCATTACATAGAATGTTGCATTACATAGCAAGTTTATATGCATATAGTATATTATGCAAATCGGTAATAAGTTTACATAATATATATCGCTTGTATAACATGTGGATTACATAACATAAGAGGAGAACAGGAACTATGATTCACTATAAGATATTTCAATGGCTATTTTTCTTTTATATGTACTGCTTCTTAGGATGGTGCTTTGAGTCCGCATGGGTTTCTTTTAAATCGAAGAAGCTGGTCAACAGAGGCTTTATGCGGGGGCCTTTCCTTCCGCTGTACGGAAGCGGTGCGACCATGATGTTAGTGGTATCCATGCCTTTTCGGGATAACGTGTTGCTTACTTATTTCGCGGGAGTGATCGGCGCTACGGCATTGGAATACATAACGGGCGTTACTATGGAAGCTCTGTTTAATGTCAGATACTGGGATTATTCTGATCGTCCATTTAATTTTCAAGGACATATTTGTCTTAGATCTTCGATTGCATGGGGATTTCTGACGATCCTGATGACCAGAGTGATCCATCGGCCGATCGAACAGTTTGTGCTGGCGATACCGGCCAGAGGGCTTGTTTACGCGACGGAGCTGCTCACCATATACATTGTGATCGATTTTACATTATCCTTTAAGGCGGCGCTGGATCTGCGGGATATTCTGGCTAAAATGCAGAAGCTGAAAGAGGAAATGGAGCGCATGCAGCGGCGGCTTGATGTGATTATTGCCTTCAATAATGAGGAGAAAGAACAGAAAAGGCAGGAGAGAGAACTCAGTCTGTCAGAACTCAGCTTAGGGTTGAAACAGCGATTCGCCAGTCTGAAAGAAAGCATACAGTTAAGGCCGACGGCATATGAAGAAGACGTGCGGGAAGAAGTCGCAGAGCTTCGCGGTAAGTTCAGCTATTATCCGGATCCGCAGGAGAATTATAATCAGATGCTGGATTTCTATAAACGTGATATGATTCGCAACAATCCGACGATGGTTTCCAGAAAATTCAAGAATGCACTGGATGAGCTAAAGAATATCGCGGCTGGCAGGAGAGGGTAACCGGGTGTTTGCGCAGAGAACCATGGCAGAGCATCTGTATCAGTTGTCTCTGCCGATGGAGATGTATTTTGTCTTAGAACGACGGTTTGCGCGAAGGGATTCGATGATATGGTTTTCCATCAATTCCAGATTTCTTGCTTTACGTCGAAAGAGTGCGCATAATCTGTTGTAGGGCCAGAAAGAATATACGAGCAGCTTGTTGACTTTACCCAGCTTTGCTTTGGTCGTATGTTCATAGTGAACGCCGCCTACCATCGTTGATTTGCCGGACTGAATGTAACGGATCAGTTCTGTTTCCGTACTGATATTTTCTAACAGAATCGTGTAACCGAATCCGACGCCGTTTGCTTTATGGGAGTCGCTGCCGCCGAAACAGGGCAGACCATGCTCCTTGGCAAGTCTCATGGCGCGCATGTTGGAATCGGCATCCTCACAGGCATTATAACCTTCCACAAAGTCAAATTTCCGATAAATATTTCCAGCAAGCTTTCCGCGCAGTGTATTGTTTATGCTTAAAAATTTTTCGCCGCAGGGGTGCGCAGGTCCGATAATGCCGCCATAGTGGTGGACGATCTCGATCAGCAGAGCGACAGGCAGACCGCGCAGTTCCAGAATAGGCAGCTTAACACCGGTAGGCATGATGATCAGCATATGCCCCGCATCGATCGTGTCATATTCGATCCCTTTTAATACGACAAAGTCCTTGGGTTTATGAGGGAGTTTTTTATAATAACGGTATGCTTTGTAGGAATCATGATCGGTGATGAGCATACCTTGGAATCCCTTTTGTTTCAGGATTTCTATGTTTTCCAGCAATTCCAGTTTACAGTCCGGAGAGCCTTCCTTAGTGTGGCAATGCATGTCCAGTTTCATGTCATAACGCTCCTTCCAAGGTGTATTCTACCCTTTTTGCAGAGAAAATGCTATAGATTTATGTGATTTTATATAGAATAAAATCAGGAATGTTGTGGAATCTTTACATATTTTTGCATATTTTAAAGCGCAGGTAAGAAAAATTTTGGGGTTGACAATTTATATAAAAAGGATTATTGTTAAAAAAATCGATCGGCGTACGATTGAAGATACATTGATATTAATTCATAATAACACATATAAAACCTGTGAGAAAGAGTAGTAGGAACAATGGGACTGGTACAGAGAGCCGCGACTGGTGGAAAGCGGTGCAGAATCATGTTTTGAATGGACTTTCGAGGCTGACCTGAAATGATAGTAGGCGTCGGCGGGAACCGCACCCGTTATCCATGCGGCATATATAGTAAGTGGTTTGGACACAGTGGGATACATCAAGATATGGGCGTAGAAAAACTGCTTTGTATGTGAAATGAGGTGGACGGCATCTTAAGATGCGTCAAGTTGAGTGGTACCGCGATAATAATTTTTGTTTATTACCGTCTCAGACATAATGTCTGAGGCGGTTTTTTGCGCGAATCAGCAGAGCCGGAAGTTATAAGACACATGCGCCATGCTTGCATGAGGGCATGTGCCCTAGGGCTTACGGCGAGCAACGCGAACCTTGGCTGCCAAGCAGCCAAGGTCTGCTGATTCACGCAGAGTATAATAAAATACTAAAACTTCCCACACCAATAAGCTGTGAAGAACCTTGAAAATTCAATATTTCA
>CAMWMS010000175.1 GCA_947175435.1 uncultured Lachnospiraceae bacterium
CTGCCGTGTCCATCGATTCACTGACTGCCGGGCTGACCTACGGAACCCGCCGGGTACGGATCAAGCTCCCCGCCTATCTCATCCTCATCTGCGTTCCCGCCGCCTTTATCACTGCTGCCAACCGCATCGGTTCCTATATTTTTCTTCTTTTCCCGCAAGCAGTCCTGCCCTTTTTTTCTTTTACCGTTCTGGCATTCTTAGGATGCAGCAAGCTGTTCGAGAGTCTGCTTCGCCTTCTGGCACGCAAATACCCCAGTCTCACAAGAAACTGGGGCTGTAAGATCAAGCAGCTCAATATTATCTTCACCGTATACCTGTCGCCAGAGGATGCCAATCAGGAAGATCTTCAGATCCTAAGCCCCAAAGAAGCGCTTCTGCTGTCACTTGCTCTCTCTCTGGACAGCGTTCTCGCCGGCATGGCCTTTACCACGGGAACACTCCCTCTTGCCACGCTCTTTCTTCTGGCGGCGCTTTTTAACCTGCTCCTCTTTGCCGCCGGATACGGCGTCGGGCTTCTGGCATCTACCGTTCTGCGCATAGACTTATCATGGCTCAGTGGACTGTTTCTCCTGCTGCTGGCGCTGCAGGCACTTTGTTAGCAAATCGGGCAAGCTCGATTATATCAGGCGGCAATTTCCGATATTTGCCCTTCCGGTTTTTCCTGTGTCTCATGCGTTCTTACCCTGCTCACCGCCACCAACAGCTCGTGAACGATCAGCGGCGTCGCAGAAAGCGCAATCAGCTGCAGCCACTCCGTCAATCCCAGCCGCACCGTGCCGAACAGCTGAATGAGCGGCGTAATCTCCGTCACTGCCACCTGTAAAGCGATACCGACTGCAAACGCCCCGAGCATATACGGATTGTTCCTGTGATTCATTTTAAAGACCGAACGATTTACATCCCGCATGCCGATGGCGTGAAACAACTGGCTGATTCCGAGCACTGTAAAGGCGTGCGTCTGCGCCTTAGCAAGCACTGCCGATATTCTTAATCCTTCAACAACATTATGTAAACTAAGTGGCAATCCTTCCGCCACAATTCTGTCATAGGGCACTTTCAGAAAAGCCGCCAGACTCACGCCGCCGATCACTAACCCGTAACAGATAACGCAGAGCAGTCCTCCTTTTGCAAAAAGAGATTCTCCACGCCTGCGCGGCTTCTCACGCATCAGGCTCTCCCCCTCATTGTCATCCACTCCCAGCGCCAGTGCCGGAAGGGAATCCGTGATCAGATTGATCCACAGAATGAAACTCGCCTTAAGCGGACTCGGCAGCCCTGCCACGATCGTAAGCAGCATGGTAATGATCTCTCCCAGATTGGAGGATAACAGGAATAGCACGGATTTTCTGATATTCTCATAGATTCCCCGGCCTTCCCTGATGGCCGTATGTATAGTGGCAAAGTTATCGTCCATCAGCACAAAATCCGCCGCGCCGCGTGCCACGTCCGTTCCGTTTAACCCCATGGCGATACCGATATCCGCCGCCTGCAGAGAAGGCGCATCATTGACGCCGTCTCCCGTCATCGCCACCGTCTTACCGAGCGTCCGATACCCTTCTACGATCCTGACCTTATGTTCAGGCGTCACTCTGGCAAAAACCTTGATCTGCTGCAGCCTTTGCAGGAAACTATTATCTTGTAAGTGATCCAACTCTCTGCCGGTGATGCACTGCTGCGGACTGTCGGCAATTCCCAGCTCTTTCGCAATGGAGTATGCCGTGTCCGGATGGTCGCCGGTAATCATGACCGTGGATACGCCCGCCTGCTCGAAGTCCGCTACCGCACGTACCGCCTCCGGTCTGACCGGGTCCTGCATACTGAGGAGTCCCAGAAATATCATTCCCTGTTCCCGCATACTGCCGCCTGTCTCCATGGCAATCGCCAGAACACGCCTGCCTTCCCCCATCAACTGTTTCTGCACCCTGCCTACCGCCTCTTTATCCGCCTGGTTCATGTCGGTCAACTGCCCCTGCCTGTAGATCCGGTCACAGCCGTCGAGAATCCGCTCCGCCGCTCCTTTAGAATAGGAAATCAGCTCGCCGTTTTCCCGATGCACCGTGGTCATCATCTTGCGCTCCGAATCAAATCCCTTCTCGGCCACCCGCGGATACCGTTCCCTGCATCCGTCTATATCCGCGCCGCACGCCTTAGCCATATACAGAAGCGCCAGCTCCGTCGGATCTCCGATCCGTTCCTCCCCAATCAACACTCCGTCATTACACAACAGACAGCCCAGCATAAAATTCCTGCGTTCCGTGGACCCGGCAAATCCCGTATCCGTCTGTCGCGACTCTCCGTCCTGCACCTTATGCCCGCCGGCTGCTGCTGCAAAAAAGTCCGGTAAGCTTTCCTTCGTGACAAGCCGTCCTTCCACATAACACTCCGTCACCGTCATTCTGTTCTGCGTCAGCGTACCCGTCTTATCGGAGCAGACCACCTCCACGGCTCCCAATGTCTCCACCGAGGACAGCTTGCGCACGATGGTCTTGGCACGCACCATGCGGGATACACTCAGTGCAAGCACAATCGTCACGATGGCCGGAAGCCCTTCCGGCACAGCCGCTACCGCAAGCGATACGGAAGTAAGAAGCATCTCCCCCACATCGCGTTTCTGCAATACCGCCACGATAAACAGAAATACACAGATACCCACCGCCAGAAAGCTCAGCACCTTGCCAAGCTCTCCCAGCTTAACCTGCAGCGGTGTCAGCTTCTCGCTGCTGCTGTGCAGCATATCCGCAATGTGGCCGATCTTCGTGTCCATACCGGTGGCAATCACCACGCCTTTACCCCGTCCTTTCGTCAGATAAGTAGACATATATGCCATATTGGCGTGGCTGTTGTCGCCCTGTATTTCCACCGTATAATTTGCATCTTTCTCTACCGCCACAGACTCTCCTGTAAGGGTAGACTCTTCTATAAATACGCCCTGTGTATCAATCAATCGCAAGTCAGCCGGAATCATATTTCCCGCTTCCAACAGCACAATATCGCCCTGCACCAGATCTTCGGCCGGTATTTTGGTCCGCTTCCCGTCACGTAAGACGACGGCCTGGGGGGATGATATTTTCTTAAGCGCTTCCACCGCCTTACTTGCCTTGCCCTCCTGAATAATGCCGACCGTTGCATTTAATACCACCACCGTGACAATGATGATCGCGTCCCCTATTTCATGCAGCATGAGAGAGATCGCCATCGCCACCACCAGAATCAGAATCAGCGGATCGTTGAGCTGCTCCAGAATCATCTGTCCCACGCTCTTCTTCTCCTGATCCTTCAGTCTGTTCGCCCCGTACTTTGCCTTGCGCTCCAACGCCTCTCTGCGTCCGAGCCCGTTATCCTTGTCTGTCCCAAGCAGCCGGAGCACTTCCGCCGCCGTCTTCATCTCATACATGCCTTTTCCTCCCGCACCATCCAGCCTACTGTCGCGCAGCAGGTCCGTGTGCGGTCTGCACCGCAGCATACTGCTGTCACGCACGCCGTATGCACATGCAACTGCATGTACATATAGGCTTTTGTATGATATATGCGGGGGATGTCCCGTTTATGACACTTGTCCGTTTCCCTATTAAAATACCAATTCAGAAACTCCTCAATTTATCACTCCCGTCATCAACGGTATTCTCGATTGATTTCACAACCACATAATATCCCGTCCCCGGATTCACCTCCACATAGACTCTGTCGCCCACTTTATGTCCAAGCAGCGCTTTGCCCAGAGGCGACTCCGTGCTGATCAGTCCTTCTAAGGAATTGCCCCGGACCGTGGTAACCAGCTTATATTTCTCAACGATGTCATCCTCCTCGAACCAGACTTCCACCGTATTGTTCATGCCGACCTCATCCTCCGCCGATTCGTCAGAGACGATCACCGCCGTCTTAATCATTTTTTCCAGATAACGAATGCGGCTTTCATTCTGATTCTTGACCTTCTTCGCCGCATGATACTCGAAGTTCTCGCTCAAATCACCGTGTGCTCTGGCTGTCTTGACATCCTCAAGTGCCTCCTTACGCACCACCAGTTTCCGGTACTCGATCTCCTCCTCCATCTTTTTGATATCCTGTTTTGTGAGTTCATTATGCATGACTGTTCCCGCTCCTTATCATCTTTACCATTCGCTGATATACATATCCTTCAGGGATTCCAATATGCTGCCACCCCTGCCATCAGCCTACCCTCATCATAGCATTCTTCCTCACATTTTAACAGACCTATCCCAATAACGTTTATCCCCCGGCACCAGACCACTCCCTACTTCTAATACGTAGCGCAGATGAAAGTTAATATCTTAAGAAGCCCCTCAAAAAGCGTCGGCACTTAACGAGGTAATGAGTTGCAAAGCAACTCACGAGTTTAGTGTCCGCTACGCTTTTTGCGGAGCGAAAGCGCGGCTTCGTAGATATTAACTTTCATCTGCGCGGACGTTTTAGCTACTCCATAACGGCTCCCCTAAACAACATCCAAGTACTGACAAAATAACACCCCAGCAAAATCCCCAGAATACACACCATGATCCCCACCTGCGTCATTAAAGTCCCCCAACCGACATAAGCGGCAATCTGCGCACTGATCATTTCAAAAAAATACACCACAATAATAACCGATATCAGCACCGCCGTCACCACCGGCAGCCCGAACCATACGGCTAACTGCTTTATAATCAGGCGTTCCGCCTCCTGTCCGTCCACACCGAGTTTATGAAGAACCCCAAACCGGTATCTGACATGAACGGTGTCTGACAACTGCTGCAAAGAGAGAATGGTAAGACAGATGATCATCAACACAACCGCACTGTATATCATGGCCGCCTGCAATACGAAATTGTTCGCGATCACACTGTTGATCTGGTGAGTACTCGTCCGAATATAATACTGGTTACCCTCACCGTCCGGCGTTTCCGGGTATTCTTGTTCGAACGCCGCCTCCAGAGCAAGAGCCGCCTCGTAGGATATCGTCGTTTCCGTCCGGATATAACGGTTTCGCATAACCGCAAGCAGATTCCGGCACACGCTGTCAGGAAATACATAGATCACATCCGTATAAGCATTATAGACTGTCTCCCCCATCGTCTCTTCATAGAAGCCGTTATCTGCAAGGGTAAGCGTCCCCATATCCGTCGAAACCGCTGTGTGCTCTCTTAAGAATTCATCCCTCTCCTCCACGGTCGCGATCGTCTTCCACTGGGTTGTAAACTCATTCTCCTTTAAACTGATGCGCCCATAACCCAACATTTCCCGCAGCGCATTATAATCGGACAGCGATATCGCCGCCACCGGAAAATCCAACTTAATCCGGTTATCGAACTCATCCCTGCGCGGCAAATAAAGACTGAACGTACAGTCATAAACCGCCTTTATACCCTTTTCTGCCATAAAAAATGTGACAAGTTCATAATCGCCCTGCGGCAGATCTGCTTCCTCGTACACGCTGTTGTAGCGCGAGGCGATCTGGATATCATACATCGACCGACTATCCAGATATCCGGATGACCATCCCGTCAATGCCGGACCCGCCACGAACAGAATGACAGAAAGTACAAACGTCAGGCAGATCAGCGTCATCGTCTTAGATGTCGTGCCCAGCTTGGAAATAATCTGCCCGAAGAAGAACAGGCTGCTTCCCCGATACTTGTGGTCAAGAGATTTCTCCTTCCACTCCGTAATCAGATGTGCCGCAAGATAAATGATACAGCAAATCAGAAAAATAACATCGGCGAGCAGAAACATCAAATAACTGTTCAGCGCACCCGGTCCGTTGGAAAGATAATATTTTCCCTGTATCACCGGAACGCTGGCCGCAAAGCAGGTATTTATCAGGGAAAAAACAGCCGCAGTAAAGATAAACCGGCGAAAATCCCATTTTTTATGAAAAACATACCACGCAACATTCAGAAGCATCGCACAGGCCGGCACCACAATATTTCCCCAGAACATCACATGTACGGGATACGGGAAGCGCGGGTCCGAATAGAAATATTTCTGCGATATTCCCGTGGCCGTCATAAGTAAGAGCATGACCGTATACAGAG
>CAMWMS010000176.1 GCA_947175435.1 uncultured Lachnospiraceae bacterium
GTGCAGTAATATGCTAACCACGATGATATAGCGACAACAGGTACCAATAATGAGCTTAAGCTGATCGATACCAGCAAAAACGGCGATGGAACCGGAGGGAAGCTTCCGGTGAATGGAACCGAAGCAAGCGTATCTCCCAATGGCAATGACTTCAAATATATGTATGTGGACGGCAATGGAAAGGTTGAGACGGAGAACACGCTTACGGAGGTATACAACTTAAGAAAGTTTGAATATCATAAAGCGCCGACCATCAACTATATGAATGCGTTGGTTGAGAACACCAATTATAAATTGAAAGAAGTATGGGTTTTAAAGCCTGGGAATGAAGAAACCAGTACTGAGAAAGCCGACTGGTATGTTTATCCCTACAATGAAAACCTTCATTTTACCAATCGTAGAGCGTCTGCGGATGGGAAGACCTATATACACATTGAAGACGGTGCGGTAATCCGGTTTGTATATGATACTACATCGAAGGATAAGGAGTTTTCCGCAAATTTCTATGATTATGATATCAGTAATGGTTGGATTTACAGGGCGAAACCAAATCCCGGCTATCTCCACAAGACATCGGGAGAGGTATTTGACGACCACAACAATCTTAAATCTGAGCTTTTAACATGGTGTAGGGGGCTTAGTAGTTGGGATAAACATATTTACACTTATACATACGAGCAGGGTATTAACAGTTCAGGAAACTATAGCGGAAGCGGAACAAAGCTGGCTTTCGGTAATGTGAATACTGGTACGAATCTTGGAAGACTGAAATGGTCGAAAGATGATGTGAGTAATGAATTAAATAAGTACAATAACAAAGGATATCAAGGTTGTACCTTTGGACTGGTCACCGGAATGAACGAGGATGGAATAATACAGTATGCATCCGGGATACAGGCTCCGAATTTGTTTAATGAGGGTCCTGCAACAGGAAAAACGTCATATAGCGATGATTATTCATTGAAGTTTAACCGGGTTGGTGATACCTATACCTTAACTGCAGTAAACGGCACAGGGGCAACGGGGCTGGACTCTTTTAGTAACCCCAAAAATTCTCAGGGTAACTATGATGGTCAGCATGGCAAAGGGGTAATATGGACCAACAATTTCTGGCCGATGGATTCTGCTCCCAGTTTTGGAACGGGGACTCACGATGTGAAATTCGGAGGAACAGCTACCTTTAAAGGGGGAGAACATGAAATTCGTTTTGGATCGATCACACAGAAGGATTCAGACTATACCTTCCCTGAAAGCGATGACGGGCTATACCACAACAGCTACTTTGGCATGAAATATGAGGTGGAGTTTGACCTGACGAAAGACTATGTAGGTCCTCTGGAATACTACTTCTTCGGTGATGACGATATGTGGGTGTTCCTGGACGGCAAGCTGGTCTGCGATATTGGAGGCGTTCATTCTTCAGTAGGCGAGTACGTGAATCTGTGGGATTACCTGCATAAACATACGAGTAAATGCTATGATTTTGTGGTGACATGTACAGAGGAGCATGAACATACGGATGATTGTCCTCGTGAGTTTAAGTTGATATGTACGGAAGGCATTACTCATGATCATAGTGATGAAGAGAATTGTTATGAAATCACTAAAGACGGGGAAAAGGTTTTAACCTGTGAGAGAAATACAAAGAAATTAAGCTTCTTCTACACCGAGCGCGGTGCGTCAGGTTCTACTTGCTGGATGCAGTTCACTCTTCCGTCTGTATCTTCTCTGACACCGGAGACAACAGATAAAGACTACGGAGAGCTGAGGGTTGAAAAGACTGTAACTCAGGTGAATAATGGTCAGGAGACGATTGTTGACAATAATGATGAGTTTTCATTTACAATCAATTTTACTGATAAAGATGGAAACAAACTGCCGGATGACTATTCTTATGTAAAGTATGATAAGGATGGAAAAGAGATTGGGCATAATCTTATCATCTGGGATGGCGGTGATTTTACTTTGAAAAACGGGCAGTATATTGTTGTGAAACACCTGCCGGAAGGAACACAGTATACAATTACCGAGGCAAATCAGGCGTTGACTGTTACTGATAGTATTTCGGAAAACAGTAAGATTAAGTATTTTACAGATATAACTATTGATGGTACCTTGGCTGATAATAAGAAAGACCTGGATAACGAGAAAGTTGCAGAAGGAGATATTCCGAAGGCCGGTACAGCAAAAGTAGAATACAACAACAAATTCGATGTATTCGAACTGCCGGAGACGGGCGGTTTGGGACTGGAGGTATATACAATGGCAGGCGCATTAGTCATAATGCTTGGCGCAGGCTTTCTGTATAAAAAGAAGCTCAGAGAAAGGAGGGTGTAAAGTTCTCTTTGATCTGAACAGAAATGTAAATTAGTGGTTTTCATACCACAAAAATCGTTTCAAAACAAAGAAATTATGAAAAAGGAGGATGAGTTATGAAACGAATTAAAAGATTTGCCAGCTTGTTAGTGGCGATGATCATGGTTCTTGCTATGGCACTTCCGGTTATGGCAGCAGGTGAAACAGGGAAAATTGTGATCAAAGGTACAGCAGATGCTCCGATGTCTGGGACAGATGAAGATGGCAATACAATTGAGAGAGAATTCAAAGCATATAAAGTTTTGGATGTAGAGATTATTGGCGATAATGGCAATGGTGAAGCAGGGTATGTTTATACCGTTCCGGCTGAACTGAAGAGCTTCTATGCTGATTATTTTGAAGTTGATGTGAATGCGGGAGATTTTGACTATCAGGTTTCTCAGAAAATTGCAGAACAAGTGAATGCTGATAAATCATCTAATGTATTTACATTTGCGGCAGATGTCCTGGAGAAAGCGATAGAGGTTGGTGTTACTGGAGTAACAGGTAAGGTTGATGGAAATGATTATGTTTTTGAAGGTCTGGCCTTGGGTTACTATGTGATTACCGATACGGCTGCGGTATCACCTGTATCTGCGCTGATTCTGGATACACCAAATACTATTGCTGAAATCAATATTAAAGCGGATAAGCCGAGTATTGATAAAAATATTGACGCAGTAGAAGATACGGATCCGGCTAACAATGATGATGAGGATGGTCTTGTAAAATATAACAATACAGCTATAGGAGATAAGGTTCCATATACACTTACATCTAAGGTTCCTGATATGGTCGGCTATGAAAAGTATTACTTTGTTGTAAATGATACTTTATCTCATGGGTTAACTTTTAACAATGATGTTAAAATTAAAGTTGGTGATAGAACATTGTTGGGTAAAGACACGGATGATGTTGATCCTATGATGTTGCCAGATTATACGGTAACCGTAACACCTATAACCAATGAGGATGGTACTGTAGATACTGCGATTGAAATTGTATTCACGAATTTTATTCAGTATCTTGATCAGAAAGATGCTGACATTACAATCACCTATTCCGCAACTGTAAATCAGGATGCAGTAATTGGTATAGAAGGTAATCCGAATAAAGTAACTTTAACATATTCCAATAATCCGAATATGTCTGACGAGGGTGATCCTGAGAATCCGGATAAACCCGATCCGAATTCGCCCGTTGGTGTGACACCAGAGCGCGAGACTCGTACGTATGTTACAGGTATTGAGCTGACAAAGGTAAATGCTGATAGTGCTAAGCTGAACGGCGCAAAATTCAGCATTGAAGGCGATCGGATGAACATTGTACGCATCAACGAAGAAATCTTTGAAGAGAATGAAAATGGTACCTGGTATCGTCTGAAAGATGGTACATACACAGAAGAGGCTCCTACTGCAACAGTTAAGGATGCAGATGGTAAGGTGACTACTGCTGGTAACGAAGATGATTATGATGCAACGGTTGGAGAAGATGGAACTTATACATATGTTAAATGTGTAAAAGTTGAAAAAGTAACTCAGGAAACAACGAAAGATCATATTGCTACAGAAGGATATGTAAAAGATGGTGTGCTGATGTTTGAAGGTTTATCTGCCGGAGAATATACCATCACTGAGTTGATTGCTCCGAATGGATATAATTTACTGACAGATCCTATTACCGTTACAATTAAATTTGTTGCTCCAGAAGAAAACAGCACTAATTGTGGATGGACCTTTGCATTCTCCGGTCAGGGTGGTTATTTGAATGATGTTACTCCGACTGGAAATGGGTTTGGCCAGATCACGGTTATGAACAGTACAGGCGTAGAACTTCCTTCCACCGGTGGTATCGGTACGACGATCTTCTACGTAGTCGGCGGTATCCTGGTTGTTGCGGCAGGTATCCTGTTAGTAACCAAGAAGCGCATGAGCGCACGGTAAGAAAAGGGTTGTAGACGATACTTTACATAAGCAAAGTCTAAGATACAAACTGGTTTTCCGGGGAGGGTTTTGTCCCGTCCCCGGTATGCCGCACAGGCTGACACCTTCCCGTGGTGTGCGGCGAGCAACGGACGCATCCGTCCGGCCGACGTCAGCAGGTGGAAATGATGTTCCGCTCCATTAATTCGATGTGGGGAAACCTATGAAAAAAGAACAGCAGCAAGGGGAAGAGAAGGACAGACAGAAGAAGAGAAAAGGTCCTTCCATTTCGACAATTATATTGGTGATCATATTGCTGACAGGTGTAGCAATCCTGCTCTATCCTTCTGTCAGCGACTGGTGGAACTCCATGCACGCCACGCGGGCCATCGCCGGTTACGTGACGGCGGTAGAAGATATGTCAGCCCAGGAAAGAGAAGATATGTTAAGGGCGGCAAGGATCTATAATGACAAGCTTCCCAACGGCGTGGATTTTGACCTGACCGAAGAAGAATACGCCGAGTATGAAAGCCTTCTGGACATTACAGGTACGGGAATCATGGGCTATGTGCAGATTTCTGCCATTGGCGTCAACCTGCCGGTCTACCACAGTGTGGATGAGAGTGTTCTGCAGATTGCAGTGGGCCATATCCCGGGTTCCTCTCTTCCGGTAGGCGGGGAACGGACGCACGCGGTCCTGTCCGGGCACCGGGGACTGCCAAGCGCAAAGCTTTTTTCCGATCTGGATCAGATGGTGGAAGGAGACACTTTTACAGTGAACATCCTGGACCAGACCATCACCTACATGGTGGACCAGATCCGCATCGTCCTTCCGGAAGAGACGGAGGAGCTGGCGATCCGGGACGGCAAGGATTACTGTACGCTGGTCACCTGTACGCCCTACGGCGTGAACACCCACCGGATGCTGGTGCGCGGCAGGCGCATCGACAATATTGCAGGGGAAGTGGTTGTCGTGTCGGAGGCGGTACGGATACCGAATTATGTAGTGGCCCCTGCCATTGGGATTCCGCTGCTTTTCCTCATACTGCTGATCATGCTGATCTATTACCGCAGGCTGGGACCGAGAAAGACGGAAGCAGAGCTGCTGGATGAAATGAAGAAATCATAACACGATATAAAGGAGGGTACGCTCATGAGAAAGAGATGGATCTATCTGTCCGCCGCTTTGCTGCTGCTGGTCGGCGTGTGTGCGCGAAAGCCGGTGGTCAGCGGCGCGGCACCGGCGGATCCGGTGGATGTATCAAAGGAATGCAGCCTGACGGTGAGTCCGGTGGACGCCGAGGATTCCGCTAAGGCAGGTTACCTGGAAGATATGAAGAACACGCAGATTACGCTGGAGCTGTATAAAGTGGCGGATGCAGAAAAGGTGTCAGGATACGATACGTACCAGTTTACCCCGGGATCTGCATACAGCGATCTGAATATTTCTGAATATTCTGATCTGGAGGAGCTTACCGCGGCAAACTGGAAGAATCTGGCACAGGAGGCGGCAAAGATCGCGCTGAGTGAGAATGGGCCGCAGTCTCCAATGTTGTCGCAGCCAGTTGCGAGTGTGGAAGAGAAGACAGTCCTGTCCGGCGAAAAGATGAAAGCGGGTCTCTACCTGCTGGTTGCCAGAGATACAAATCTGGAGTTTCCTAAATATCTGAAGAATGCAAAGTTGGATACGGTGGAAGAAAACGGTTCAAAGGAGAAGCTATTAACTAT
>CAMWMS010000177.1 GCA_947175435.1 uncultured Lachnospiraceae bacterium
CTCCATATGGAATTAAAAGATTCCCATGAGCAGATCGGGAGTATCGGGTATACTGTGGAAGCGAAGACACCGGTAGGTAAGATCGTTCATGCCGGATATTTTACCTATCCGAAATTCTGGAATAACGGATATGTGACGGAAGCGCTTCGTAAAGTTTTAGAGTATGCTTTCACCGAAGATGGCGTGTACCGTGTAACAACGGGCTGTCTTGCCGAGAATGCCGGCTCCGAGAGGGTTATGATCAAATGCGGTCTGATCAAGGAAGCGGAGCATGTAGATTGGGAATGGCATGACGGCCGAATGAAGACCCGGCTGGAATATCGTCTGTTAAAGGACGAATGGAACAGGGTGTGACAGAAGGAGGATGTATAGATGTCAACGATACATTTGAGAATATATGACCTCAGAAAAGCTAACCGGATGAGCCAGAAAGAATTGGCGGATGGAGTCGGAGTTTCTGTCCAGACAGTCAGCAAATGGGAAAATAATGTATGCATGCCGGATATTACGATGTTGCCGGAAATTGCCGGATTTTTTCAGGTGACAGTGGATGAACTTCTGGGACTTTCCCCATTAGCGGATGAGGGGTACATTCCTGTCAGAAGTGGGGAAAAGGACTACTGGGAGTCACGTTTGGATTATCTGAAAGCAAGCAGAAGAACGATGTGGAACGACGATTATCTTCGTTTTCTTGTTAAACAGGTGTGGAAGATCGACAAGCCGATTGATGTGTTGGATTGTGGATGTGGATTCGGTTACATGGGATTTATGCTGTTGCCGCTTCTGCCTGATGGGAGCACCTATACAGGAATCGACTTCAGCACGAATATGCTGCGAGAGGGAGAAAAACTTTTTGCAGAAGAGGGGTATCAGGCGGAATTTATCTGCGATGATTTTCTACTGCATACCTTTCAGAAACATTATGATATCACGCTCAGTCAGTGTGCCATGAGGCATGTGAATGAACCGCGAGATTTTTTACGGAAAATGATCGCTCAGACTAAGCCCGGAGGTCTGGTCATAGCGATAGATGTAAATCGTGAACTGGAAAGTGACGGGATTTATATAGACGGATTAGAGTATTCCGAACTGTGTTCCCGCATGGGGTTTCGCAAGATGTGGGCGAAGGAAAAAGAATGTCAGGGCAGGGACTACGCTATCGGCATGAGAATGCCTTTTATGATGCGAAAGGAAGGACTCATACAGGTGGATGTCCGTATGAATGACCGGGTCACATTTGCTCATTCGGAGCGGGAGGATTACGCAGAATTAGTAGAGTGCTTTATGGAAGAAAAGAACTGGCGGCACAACATTTCGCCGGAGGCGGAGGAAGAAGTCGTACGTGGGTTTATCAATCATGGGATGAACAGGAAGGAAGCGGAAAGCTATTGCCGCAGACAGCGTAAGATTCAGGATTTTGTGACGGCAAATCAGGATGATTTGCAATATCTCCATTACCGGGGTCTGTTGATTAGTTATGGATGGAAAAAACATGGGAATAGGTTTTAGATGAAAAGTCTGACAGAATGATTTATAATTAAGATATTAAGAACGGAGGAATAAGAAAATGGGAATTGTAATTAAAAATGCATTGGCAATTTTGCCGCAGGGCGCAGAGGATGTGGTACAGGAAACCAGCCTCTACATTGAGCAGGACAAGATTACCGGAATCGGACAAGCACCTGCCGGATTCAGCGAGGACAAGGTGATCGACGGAAAGGATAAACTGGTGATTCCGGGTCTGATCAACTGTCACACGCACTCTTACATGTCTTTTATGCGCAATGTGGCGGACGATCTGTCATTTATGGACTGGCTGTTTGGAACGATCGATCCTATCGAGCAGCAGATGACGGACGAGGATACTTACTGGGGAGCCAATCTGGCGATCATCGAGATGATGAAGAGCGGCACGACCTGCTTTAACGATATGCAGATGAACATTCATCAGACTACCAGAGCGGTCAAAGAAACAGGTATGCGTGCTGTGATTAGCCGCGGACTGGTGGGCAGCGGCAATGACGAGGCGGGGCAGATGAGGCTTCGTCAGGCATATGAAGAGAGGGATGCGGCGAAAGACTGTGACAGATTGTCGTTTGTGTTAGGACCCCACGCGCCTTATACCTGTGACGAAGATTTCTTGAAGATCGTTGCGGGAGAGGCGAAGAAGAACGGCATGGGTATTCATATTCATCTGTCGGAAAGCGAGAGTGAGATATCCCAGATAAAGGAGAAATACGGCTGTAGTCCGATCGCATTGGCTGAACGCTGCGGATTGTTCGATGTGCCTGCCATCGCGGCACACTGCGTACAGATCGACGAGGCGGATATGGATATTCTGGCAAAGAAAAATGTCAGTGTAGTGACTAATCCGGCGAGCAACATGAAGCTGGGTAACGGTTTCGCACCGGTAGCCGGGATGCTGGAAAAAGGAATCAACGTATGTCTCGGTACAGACGGCGCCGCCAGCAACAACTGCCTGAACATGTTCCACGAATTGAGTCTGCTCACGCTGATTCACAAGGGAACAGGCCGCACACCTCAGTGTGTCAGCGCGAAAGAGGGATTCCGCATCGCAACGATCAACGGTGCGAAAGCGCTGGGAATGGAGAAAGAGATCGGAAGCATTGAAGTAGGCAAGAAAGCTGATCTGGCGATTCTCGACTTGAATACGCCGTCCCTGACACCCAGAAATAACCTGATCGCAGGATTGTCTTATTCTGCCAATGGCTCAGAGGTGGATACAGTTATCATTGATGGTCAGATCACCATGGAGAACAGAAAACTTCTGACTATCGACGAGCAGTTAGTGTACCGGAAGATTCAGGAGATCATAGAGCGAATGGGATTAGACAAGAAGGTGTATTAAAAGCAGGGAATATCTGAGAGAACAGCTTAAGAATGAACGATAAAGAGAGCGGCGCTGTGTTGATGAACATGGCGCCGTTTGTGTTGTGTCACAGTAAAAATACCCCTGCTATATAGGAGAGAACATTGAGAAAATACGAGTTAAGGATACATTTTAACACTTGAATCAACTTCAGAAAAGGTTTCACAGTAACACCTTAGAAAAATATGATAGGTCATAAAGTATAAAGAATGGAATTAAACAGAGCGGTATAAAAAAGACAGAAAATATTGGTGCAATATATTGACAGTCCAGTCTATTGGTGATAGACTAAACATACAGTCTGCTGATGATAGACTGAAACGACGTAACAAATATGCTATGCATACCGCACCATCACTTATAAAACATCAATCACAGGGAAGGAATGCAATATCTATGAAACCAAACAAGCAGGAATACAAACTCGCAGAGACGGAAGCGCGTTTCGCGGAATTGATCTGGCAGAGAGAGCCGATCACATCACCGGAGCTCGTGAAATTGTGTGAAAAAGAATTTAACTGGAAAAAGTCCACTACTTACACGGTTCTGAAAAAACTGTGCGACAGGGGAATATTTCAGAACGAGAAAGCGGAAGTGACGTCGCTGATCTCTAAGGAAGAATTTTACAGTTACAAGAGCAGAAAGTTCGTGGAAGATTCCTTCGGTGGTTCCATACCGAGATTTCTGACGGCTTTTATGGGCGGAAAGAAGCTGACGGAAGAACAGGCGGAAGAAATCAAACAGTTAATTGATGATTTTACGAAACCATAAGTTTCTATTATTAACATGCTGTGAATGCTATGAGAGACATTCTGACCAGTACATGAATTATATGAGAAACATTTTTAGATAACGCACAATGAACAACATGAGAAACATTTTTATAAAACGCACATTGAATCATATGAGAAGCATTCTTAGATAACACACAATGAACAATATGAGAAGCATTCTTATAATAACACATTTTGAATCATATGGGAAACATCCTTAAATAACATACATTGAACAAAATATTAACATCATTAGAAACATTATGAACAGATTAAGGAGAGAACACAATGAATTTGACAGAAGTATTTATGATTATCCTGAATATGAGCCTCACGGCGAGCTACTGCATTGCGGCAGTCCTTGTACTGCGCTTGTTCCTGAAAAAACAGCCGAAAATATTCTCTTATCTGTTGTGGAGCGTGGTGCTGTTTCGCCTACTGTGTCCGGTTTCTTTCTCCAGTAGTTTCAGCCTGTTACGAATGGATACGAACGTGATATCGCGGGAAAACCTTACAGCCCGGCAAATGACAGAGCATACTGCAGGGCAGGAGACCGGTGGACATTCGGAGCAGATGACGGAAGATCAGAATGAGGGGATTGAAGCGGTATCCCAAACGGCGCAGGCGGAGCAGCGGGGCGCATCCCGTATACAGACCGTGCTTGCAGTCGGGGCATGGGTGTGGCTTACGGGTATGGGTCTCTGGATCGCTTACGGAGTATGGTCGGCATATCGCTTGTGCCGCTTTCTGAAAAAGGCTGTTTGTGTGGAAGATGATCTCTACGAGACGGAAGGGATTTCCTCATCGTTTGTGCTTGGAATCATCCGCCCGCGCATTTATCTTCCGGAGGGGCTGTCCGGGGAGGAGCGAGAGTTCGTGCTGGCACATGAGCGGGTGCATGCAGCCAGAAAGGATTATCTGGTGAAGATCCTGGCATGGCTGGCAAGGTGTATTCACTGGTTCAATCCGCTTGCGTGGCTTGCTTTTGCTCTGATGGAGAATGATATGGAAATGTCCTGTGACGAGGCTGTTGTGCGCAGGATGGGTATGGAAGTGAAGCAGGATTATTCCCGTGCCCTATTGACCTTGTCCTCTGAGACAACGAAGATCGGCAGTTATCCGCCGGCATTTGGGGAAGGCAGGGTAAAAGACCGTGTCCGCAACATTTTATCTTATCGAAAGAGGGCGCTTATGACGGTTGGCTTGCTTGCGGTCTTATTACTGGTCGTTGTGGCAGGGCTTTCTCTCAATCCCCGGAAGAATGATGAAGCTGAGGAACACCTTCGCCTCGGAGAGAAAGACACGCTTGTTATGGATTATGCAAATGCGTGGTGCAATCGGGACGGAGAGACACTGGTAAAGCTTTATGTGGATGAGGATACCGCCTTTGCAAATCTGCCTATGCTAGAGAAAGCGGGCGGAGAATATACCTTTGGTTTCTCAAGTCCATGGCCCGATGAGTTCTGGCGGACGATACCGACAGGAGAGGGGACGGATGAGGGAACAGCGGAAATCCGATATTATGCGTGGACGTCCGATCCGCATGTGGCTGTCTGGAAAGAAGAGATTTCTTTTGTCAAGACGGATACGGTAGATCCGGTGACGTCCAGCAGCTATCGTGTGACAGGCAGTACGCTTACTTATCTGGACAGCATTGCGTCCGAAGCAGAATATATGGACGCTTATTGGGGCGATGGTGCACATCATTTCGTAGACTATATGGAAAACGGATTCGTGGATGCGATCAATTACCAGACAGAGTATGATTCTGAGAACGGTGAGAGCGACCGCAATGCCGTTTACAGAGATCCCGAGACGGCAGCGGCGTACATTATGAATCTGACCGGAGGTACAAGCACCGCAGAGACAGCCTCCAACGGTGCGTCGATTGTGGAGTACACTTTTGCGGATGGCAGCAGTGTTCTGATTCCGATGATCGATGCGAATTTTGACGCTCGGACGAGCAGCGTGGACGGAACGGCGGAACCACCCAATGCCGTCAATAATGAAGTATGGATTCTGGATGTGCATGTGTGGAATGCAGGCGCACCGTAAAATAAGAAAATTATGTAAACCAAATTCTTTTCCCTTGCACTTCCATCAAATTTTAGTATAATAGGAGATAAGTAGAGAAAGCGCCTACATCGTAGGTGCTTTTTCACGGAAGAATAAAATACCGTTATAGAAACAGAAAAATACGATATGCGGGAAAACAGGTTCTTTTCACATATTTGCCAAGAGTAAGAGCGGAAGGATGTAAGATACGGATGGAAATCGAATTTGATGTAAAAATTACCTCAAATATTCTATATGATTATATGC
>CAMWMS010000178.1 GCA_947175435.1 uncultured Lachnospiraceae bacterium
CATGATCTGGCATTGACGTCCCAAATGCAGGATACGCTCGGAATGTGGGAACAGGTGAAGCGTTTTCAGGAGTGCGGCATTGTTTATCAGATAGGAGAAGAGCAGATTGCCATTGACGGATCGGTAGTCTGCGAGTGGATAGAGCTTGCAGAGGATGGCAGTTTTGCCATGGACGACAATGGTCATCTTAAAATGCGCGAAGGCGCGATAGAGGAGTTTGTTGATACACTGGCCGCGCAGTATGACACGGTCGGAGGAAGCAGACAGTTTCGGGCAACCAGAGGAGAACTGGTAACCGTTGAGGGCGGTACTTACGGCAATAAGATCGATCGCGAAGCGGAGGTGGCTTATCTGACGGAAGCCTTCATGAATCATAGGAAAGAGGTTCATGAACCGGAGTATATACAGACGGCATTACAGCAGGGGAAAGATGATATCGGGGACACATATGTGGAAGTGGATATGGGAGAACAGATGATGTACTATTATGTGAAAGGTGTACAGCAGATCGCGACTCCCATTGTGACCGGTAATACTTCCCGCAAAATGGGAACTCCTGCTGGGGTCAATTATGTGTATTTGAAACAGACGAACCGTATTTTAAGAGGACCGGGGTATGCTTCACACGTGGATTTCTGGATGCCGGTGAAGGGTAATATCGGCATTCACGATGCGGCTTGGCGCAGCAGATTCGGCGGAACGATTTATCAGACGAACGGCTCCCACGGATGTATCAATACCCCCAGAGAGACCATGGTACAGTTGTATGAGAGTGTGGAAGTAGGAACGCCGGTGGTAATGTTCTACTAAAAAATTTCACGTTGTAATTGACTAAAGTATGGGAAAAAGGTAAAATGTTTGTTGGTCTATAAATTATGTTTATTTAATTGGAGGAGATAAAAGTGGCTAGAGTGTACAATTTTTCAGCAGGCCCCGCTGTTTTGCCGGAGGAAGTCTTACGGGAAGCGGCGGAGGAAATGTTAGACTATAAGGGAACCGGCATGTCGGTCATGGAGATGAGTCATCGATCCAAGGCATACGATACGATCATCAAAGAAGCAGAGGCGGATTTAAGAACGCTTTTGAATATTCCCGACAACTATAAAGTATTGTTTCTGCAGGGCGGTGCAAGCCTGATATTTGCCTCTGTTCCTATGAACCTGATGAAAAATCGTAAGGCGGGCTATATCCTGACGGGACAGTGGGCGAAGAAAGCCTTTGCTGAGGCGAAGATTTACGGTGAGGCGGTGGAACTGGCATCCTCAGCGGATCAGACTTTTTCCTATATTCCGGATTGTTCCGATCTGCCGATTACAGACGATATGGATTATGTGTACATATGCGAGAATAACACGATCTATGGCACGAAATTTCATAAACTGCCTGATACGAAAGGCAAGATCCTTGTCTCGGATGTGTCATCCTGTTTCCTTTCTGAGCCTATGGATATATCCAAGTACGGCATGGTCTATGCGGGTGTGCAGAAGAACGTAGGACCTGCTGGAACACAGATTGTGATTATCAGAGAAGACCTGCTTACTGATGATGTGCTTCCGGGTACACCTACCATGATGAAATATAAGGTTCACGCGGATAATGATTCTTTGTATAATACACCGCCATGCTATGGTATTTATATCTGCGGCAAGGTGTTTAAGTGGCTCTTGAAAAACGGCGGACTGGAAGCCATGAAGGCGTTGAATGAGAAGAAGGCGAAGATCCTGTATGATTTTCTGGATGAGAGCGAGTTGTTTAAAGGGACCGTCAGAAAAGAGGATCGTTCCCTTATGAACGTGCCGTTTGTAACTGGTAATGAGGAATTGGATGCGAAATTTATCAAGGCTGCGACAGAAGCGGGCTTCGTGAATCTGAAGGGACACCGTACCGTGGGCGGTATGCGGGCGAGCATATATAATGCTATGCCGATAGAAGGTGTGGAGAAGCTGGTCGCATTTATGAAGGAGTTCGAAGAAAAGGCAGAAAAATAGAAAAGAGGATATACGAATGTTTAAGTATCATTGTTTGAATCCCATCGCGGGGGTCGGTTTGGAGAAATTCAGCGATCAATATGTGAAGACAGATAACATGGATGAGGCTGACGGAATCTTGGTGAGAAGTGCCGCTATGCATGATATGGAATTGTCGGATAATCTGCTTGCCATTGCGAGAGCCGGAGCGGGCGTCAATAATATTCCGTTGGATAAGTGTGCAGAGAAAGGTATCGTAGTATTTAATACGCCGGGGGCAAATGCCAACGGTGTGAAAGAGCTTGTGATCGCGGGTATGTTACTTGCTTCCCGTGATGTGGTGGGCGGTATTGAGTGGGTCAAGGAAAATCAGACTGATGAAAACGTAGGAAAGTCCGCCGAGAAAGCGAAGAAGAATTTTGCCGGTACGGAGATAGAAGGCAAGAAGCTGGGAATTATCGGACTTGGTGCGATTGGTGTCAGAGTCGCTAATGTGGCAAAACATTTAGGAATGGAAGTGTACGGTTATGATCCTTATGTGTCCGTAGATGCGGCATGGAACTTAAGCCGTGACGTAAAGCATGTGTTGAATGTGGAGGAAATCTATGAGGAATGTGATCTGGTTACGATCCATGTACCGCTGATGGATGCCACAAAAGGGATGATTAATGAAGAAGCCATCGGTAAGATGAAGGATGGTGTAATTCTGCTTAATTTTGCCAGAGATCTTCTAGTGGATGAGAAAGCGGTACTGGAGGGAATTAAATCCGGTAAGATCCGCAAATATGTGTCTGATTTCCCGAATAGCACCACGGCGGGGCAGGACGGCTGCATCGTGATTCCGCATCTGGGTGCTTCTACGGAAGAATCAGAGGATAACTGTGCGGTGATGGCGGTGAAAGAATTAAAAGATTATCTGGAAAATGGTAATATCGTTAACAGTGTCAACTATCCGAAATGCGATATGGGTGTCTGCGCACAGGCGGGGCGTGTAGCAATTTTTCATAAGAATATTGCCAATATGATCACGAAGTTTACCGCATGTTTCGGAGATAACAATATCAATATTACGGATATGACCAATAAATCCAAGGGTGAGGTTGCATATACCATGATTGATATCGAGTCCTCCGCTTCTGATGAGATCATTCAGAAATTGCAGTCTATAAACGGCGTGTTCCGAGTAAGAGTCGTAAAATAGAAAAAATAAAGAACCGGAGCATATTGTATAAAAATAGAGGATATACAATTACGGGTGAATAAAGAAAGACAGAATGAAAGGGCAGACTGCAGAGTCTGCCCTTTGTAGGTGACAGTCTGATGCTCTAATTCAGCCGGTTTGCAATTTTAGAAAAATTGGCTGTTTCTTCTTCATCAAGTGTCGCCTGCAGTTGATTTTCTGCTTCCACAGAGGACTCGCTTGCCAGATCCATATAGAGGATAAACACATCTTCGATGGACATGCCTTTCTCGTCGGCAATTTCCTGCATAACGGGTTTCAGCGCCTCTAATTGAAAAGAGATCCGCGTCTTCTGAGGATCAATGTCTGCCAATGCCTCCTCGGCGTAGGCGTTAATACGGTCTAAGATTTCTTTGTTTTCTGGGGTCATATGAGTACACATCCTTTTTTATTATTTTATTCTCGCGAGCAATGAGCCAATTAAACATGCATGCTCGGATATTTTGCGAGCTGGTATGTTTGCCATGCCATTCATAACTTACTGCGTATGACAAATTACTGTTCAGACTTTAATCGATATCTAGCGCAGATGGAAGTTAATTTCTTAAGGAGCCCCTTAAAAAGCGTCAGTGCTTAACGAGGTTTTTCACGAGTTTAGCAGCTGCTACGCTTTTTACGGAGCGGAAGCACGGCTCCGTAGATATTAACTTCCATCTGCGCGGACGGTTTAGATAAACTGAGCACAATAACCATAGCAGAACTGCTAAACACATTTTAGCACTTCGTGCTTGTGCTGTATAGGCTTATTTGATAAAATAAATCTATATAGCATTTGCAGATATTGATAAGAATATAAAATGATGTTGACAGATCAAGTTGGATAATTTGACGTATAACCGCTATAGATCGGTCGGAAATCAGAATAGGAGATAAGATGGCGAAAGTGAACCCATTTCGTGCAGTGCGGCCGAGAGAGGATCTGGCGGATCGGATCGCGGCGCTGCCGTATGATGTATACAGCAGGCAGGAGGCTTATGAGAAAGTACAGGACGATCCCTATACGTTTCTGCGGATTGACAGACCGGAGACACAGTTCCCGCAGGACTATGATATGTATGCGCCGGAGGTGTATGAGAAGGCGAGAGACATGTTGAATGATATGCTTCGGGACGGATTGCTGATCGAGGAAGACCGGGAGGCGTATTATGTCTATGAGCTGGTGATGAACGGGCGTTCGCAGGTAGGAATCGGTGCCTGTGCTTCTGTGGAAGACTATGAAAATCAGGTTATCAAGAAGCACGAGAATACGAGAGCGGACAAGGAAGCGGACCGTATCCGCCATGTGGATGTGTGCAGCGCCCAGACCGGCCCTATTTTTCTGGCATACCGCAGACGGGAGGGCATAGAGCGGCAGGTTCGCAAGGTGATGAGCAGTTGTCCGGTGTATGATTTTACGGCGGAGGACGGTATTATCCACAGACTTTGGGTGATCGATGATATAGGGGATGTGGAGCAGATTAGGCGGGAATTTGAACAGGTGGAGTCGATCTATATCGCGGACGGGCATCATAGATGCGCCTCGGCGGTACGGGTATCGCAGATGCGAAGACAATCGCATCCGAAATACACCGGAGAGGAGCAGTTTAATTATTTCCTGTCAGTGTTATTTCCTGATGATCAGTTGATGATTATGGACTATAACCGTGTGGTTAAGTCGCTTAACGGTTATACAGCGGAAGCGTTTCTAGATCGGGTCGGACAGGATTTTGATGTGGAAGCGGTAGGAGAAGAACCTTATAAACCCAAGTGTAAGGGCGAAATCGGTATGTATCTTGATGATACATGGTACCGTATGAAAATCAGGGGACAGCGGTACTTTGGGGAGGCGGTGGCGGATCTGGATGTGGCGGTTTTACAGCGGGATCTTCTGGAGCCTGTGCTTGGAATCTTAGATCCCAAGGTGGACGACCGGATTGATTTCGTAGGCGGAATCAGAGGATTGGAAGAATTGGAAAGAAGGGTACATAAGGATTCGAAAGTGGCCTTTGCCATGTATCCGACGGATATTCACGAGCTGTTTGCCGTGTCCGATGCGGGGAAATTAATGCCGCCGAAGTCCACATGGTTTGAGCCGAAACTGCGTAGCGGACTATTGATCCACAGGATAGAGGAATAATGTTTAGCGTTTTATGCTTAATGAATCATAAGAGGTGAAATTCAGGAAAGGGGAAAATGATCATTACGGTGGAAGTGATCATATGAGTGAAATATGAATAAAAGATTGTATAAACTTATGAACTGGGCCAAGATAGAGGGGATTGTTTATTCCGAATCTGATAATCCGCATGAACTTCTCGGCGCTCATGTGACAGGCAGCTCCGTGCTTGTACAGACTTTCCAGCCCGGAGCAAAGAGCGTTCGTTTGCAGCCCGTAGAAGGCGATAAGAGTTATAAGATGGAGATGGCGGACGAGGAAGGATACTTTGCAGTACTTCTTCCGGGGAAAAAGATTCCCGATTATGAATATATCGTGGAAGCGCAGGACGGGACGCTTATGAAAGTGAAGGATGCCTATAATTATCCGCCCCTGATTACAAAAGAGGATACCGAGAAGTTCAATGCGGGTATTCACTATATGATTTATGAAAAGCTGGGAGCGCATCCGGAGAAAATCGATGATACTGAGGGTGTTGTGTTTGCCGTGTGGGCGCCGAATGCTTTGCGTG
>CAMWMS010000179.1 GCA_947175435.1 uncultured Lachnospiraceae bacterium
GCAGTAATCAGAGCGGATTTCCCGGAGCCGTTTTCGCCATAAATAGCTTTAATTCTATATTTTTCCGGATCAAAATTCTTATCAACGGTTTTTTTGTAAAAATTCAGACGTACCTCCTCTTTGATATTTTTAATGCCGGAGACGCTGATATTTAACAAATAGAACATATTTTCCATTTTATCATCCATCCTTTTATAATAGGATACACATAATTTACAAAAATATTACAGAATGTAATTTTTTCGAACTATATGGATTATAGCCTGTTTTCCTGAAAAAAGCAATCGGAAATTCAGTTTCTTGACAACAAGATAGGTTGTTGGCAAAATAGTGGACAGGGAGGAGAAAAACACATGACAAAACCGGAAATGATCATTTTTGACTACGGACATACGCTGCTCTATGAGCCGGGATTTAACGCGCTGCGATGTGAGGAAGCGGCCTATCCGTATATTGTGGAAAATCCGCAGAATCTTACGGCAGAGCAGATTTACGAAGAAGTGCAGAAACTGTTTAGCCGGTTTAACGAGCAGAGAAATAGCGGCATTGAGATTCATGAATGGCAGTTTATGCGGCTGATCTATGAGTATCTGGGGATTTCATTTAGCATTTCCTATGAGGAGCTTGAAGAAATTGGGTGGAATGCCGCATCCGAGGGCGCGGTGATGCCCTATGCGGAGCAGATGTTGGATTATCTGAATGAAAGCGGTATACGCACGGCGGTCATCAGCAATATCGGATGGTCGGGACATGCACTGACTAATAGAGTCAACCGACTTCTCCCGAATAACAGATTTGAATTTATCATGGCATCCAGTGAATATGTCATCAGAAAGCCGGACAAGATGTTGTTCGACACTGCGCTCAGAAAAGCGGGACTCCCGGCAGAGCAGGTCTGGTACTGCGGCGACAGTATAAGAAGTGATGTGATGGGAGCCCATGGAGCCGGTATGTATCCGGTATTGTATGAGGGTGATACGCCGGGGGATTCTAATCCCTTTGCCCATCAAAATGACGGGATTAAGGTTGATTTTGACTATCTGCATATTCATGACTGGCGCGAGATGGTGGAAGTTTTGAGAAAGGAAAACAAAAATGTATAAGTACATACTATTTGATTTAGACGGAACGCTGACAGACCCGAAACTGGGTATTACAAGCTGTGTGCAGCATGCCCTCAGGAAATTCGGGATCGAGGAGCCTGACAGAGACAGACTGGAACCGTTTATCGGACCGCCGCTGTCGGACAGCTTCCGGGAGTTTTACGGATTTGATGAGGAAAAGATTCAGCAGGCGATTACATACTACAGAGAGCGGTTTTCTACGATCGGTTTATTCGAGAATGAAATCTATCCGGGGATACTGCAGATGTTAAAGGAACTGCAAGAGTCGGGACGACATCTGGCGGTGGCATCCAGCAAGCCCACCGTATTTGTGACGCAGATTTTGGAGCATTTCAGGATTTATTCATACTTTGAGGTGATTGTGGGAAGTGAGCTGGACGGAACGCGGGGGAAGAAGGAGGAAGTCGTGGAGGAAGCTCTGCGACAGCTTTTGCATGGTACGGAGCGGAGAGCGGATGTTGTCATGGTGGGCGACAGGA
Source organism: uncultured Lachnospiraceae bacterium (assembly GCA_947175435.1). GTDB lineage: Bacteria > Bacillota > Clostridia > Lachnospirales > Lachnospiraceae > UBA3282. Next base: position 1,604 of record CAMWMS010000179.1, read on the forward strand.
AGTTCGATATCGAGGGTGCCAAAGCATATCATATTGATTCTGTCGGTGTGGCATATGGTTATGCCGCGCATGGAGAATTGGAAGCGGCGGGAGCTGATGTGATCGTGGAGACGGTGGAAGAACTCGGGAAGATGCTTATGCGGTAGAGGAAAAGTAAAAATAGTATTGACATCACGATAAGACTGTAGTAGTCTGTAATTAACAAGCAGACTACTACAGTCTTATGTATTTTAATCTTATGTATTTTAAAAAGAAATATTATGAGTCATGCTGACTACAAGTCGGCTTAATACAGAATATGAGAAAGGCAGGAATGCAGGATGGATCAGGAAACCACCAAATTATTTGATTCTGAATTAAAAGTCATGGGAGTTCTCTGGAATGAGGGCGATGTTCCGGCAAAACGCATCGCAGAGCAGTTGACCGGGGAGCTGGGCTGGAATAAGAATACAACGTATACACTGATTAAACGCTGCATCAAAAAAGGTGCGATCGAGCGTACGGAACCGAATTTCATGTGTCATGCGCTCATAGCGAAAGAAGAGGTGCAGGAGGCGGAGACCAACGAGCTGATCAATAAAGTCTATGACGGTTCCGCTGACAGGCTGTTTGCGGCTCTGCTGGGTAGAAAGAAATTGTCCGCCGAGCAGATTGAAAAACTTCGGCAGATCGTCGGAGAACTGGAGTAAAAAGTGTGGATTTGCCGCATACGTGATCGGTGGCGAAAGGTAACCTGACAGAAAACGCGAAGATGACAGAAATGAGGATAGATTATGGGATTACTGCAAATGAGCTTATATGGAGCAATTATGATTTTAGCCGTGGTGTTGATACGGACCGTAGCGGTCAACAGGCTGCCTAAGAGGACGTTTATCGTATTGTGGTGTGTTGTACTGACCAGACTGCTCATTCCGTTTGAGATTACGTCTGATTACAGCGTATATTCCCTTCTTGGAGTTGATGTAAAAATTGATTCTGCGGTTCGGGAAGATTTGGAGACAGGGCGGACGACAGGCGGAAGATATGGAGAAATACTGTTGCAGTCAAAGCCGACAAATCAGGACACATCAACAGGACAGTCAAGGAAAACAGAACAGGAAACAATAGGATTACAGTCAGAGGCAGCGGGACAAGGGGCGTCAGAACGGCAGTCGGCGACCGCAGGCGATGAGTTGCATGCACAGACTTTAAAGACACAGAATGACATCGGAGAAGCAAAACAGGCAGCCGCTTCGGATACTAATGTAGGTATCAATGCAGATGCCAATAAAGGTGCAACACAATTCGGAAGAATCGGCAGTGTTATATCTATAATAATGACTAAATTAGTCAACGAAACAAGCAGCATAACTGCGCTGATTATCTGGGCTGTAGGTGCGGTATTGTGCGCCGGATTCTTCATCGTTACCTACGTGCGCTGCCGGATCGAGTTCGCAATGTCGCTGCCTGTGCATAATGCATTTGTGGAAGCATGGGTGGAGCAAAGGCGGATGCCGCAGGGGAAGAAATTCTTTTCGGTATGGCAGAGTCACAAGACCACACATGGAATATGTCGGTGCGTGGAGGTGAGAATGTCTGACAGGATCGACACACCGTTGACCTATGGAGTCATTCACCCTGTTATCCTACTGTCTAAGGGGACAGAGTGGGAGAAAACAGAGCAGTTGGAATATGTACTCTGGCATGAGTATATGCATATCCGTTATGCCGACAGTGTGTTGAAATTGGCTGTCGTTACCGCACTCAGCATACACTGGTTTAATCCCCTTGTGTGGGTGATGTATATACTGCTCAATCGGGATATCGAGCTAGCCTGTGACGAGAGTGTCGTGCGCAGGTGCGGTGTCGATGACAGATCAGCTTATGCGAATATGCTGATCTGTATGGAATCTAAGAGAAGCGGGCTTATGCCTCTATGTAATAATTTCAGTCAGAATGCGATAGAAGAAAGGGTGCGTGCAATTATGAAGATTAAGAAGATTTCACTGGGCGCGGTTATTTTTGCGGCAGGTCTGGTAGTGGGCGTAACCACTGCGTTTGCCACATCGTCAGCAGGGAATACTGATCAGTCAGCTACATTAACTGGATTGGTTAATGGTGATAAGAGGCTGCAAAATGATACCGGAGCAGAAAAGGATCGGGCAACCGGGACGGAGATTTCCGATATTGACTTTACACAGGAAGAATACGATAAACTTATGGCGCTTAGGTTCGATGGATACAAGGATATGACTGTGTCGGAATTTCAGGATAAAGTATGGGCGTTGACTGACACGCCGGAATACAGAGACTTATTAGAGCGTTTTTCTCAAAGCGAAGCATTCTATGAGAAACGTAATACTGACGACAGAGCCGCTTTCCTGTTCCATGTATTGGACCCTTTGACCGGTGATAAATGGCAGGAACGGGATTTTGGCGGAGCCGTTTCGGTAAGTGGAATCGATTCGCCGCGACAGCAGAATGTAACATATGACATGGCAATTCTGGAATACGTGATGACGGTGACGATCCTAGACGCTGACAGACTGAGAGTGGGAGATTATGTTGATATCCGTTTGGAGCTGGCGGATCAGATATCGAATTGTCTGGCAGGTTTTATGACAGAGGAATTAGCAGATGAGGAACTGATGCAGGGAATCATAGACAGTCTGATCAGCGAATTGACAATGGCTTTCAGTACAGAGGACATTCGGGTCGATGTGGAGTGGGTATACCGGCCGCTTGCGTCTTATCGCACAGATGGCAGCGATACGCCGGGAGAAGAAGGTTGGGACTGGGAAGCGGAATATCAAAGACAGCAGGAAGAAGTACGGGCTTTGGAAGCAGAATATCAGAGGCAGCAGGAAGAAGAGCGGGCTTTGGAGGCGGAGTATCAGAAGGAACGGGAAGAACAGTGGGAGGAGGTACTTAAGCCATATATGCCCTTCGGGCTTACCTGTGAATATGATGTACAGGCGGATGAAGGTAAGATGTACTTTCAGGGTAAGGAAGTGCGGGGGCTCATGGATGAGAAGCGCGGCATATGGATCACGGAACATTCCGGAATCGGTGAGAATATATACGCAGAGGACAGCATAGAGGTGTACGCGGTCTATGATGAAGACGGGAATCTGACCGGACTTCGGGCAGCGACCGAGGAAGAGCAGGAAGAATGGAACCTAAAGCGCAGGCAGGCAACGGACGGGTGGCGTGATATCAGTGAGGAAGTCAGGGAGTTTCGGCCCGGTACGAATGAAGACTACGACCTTATACTTTCCCTGAAAAAGTCTGATTACGGGAAGATGTCGCTGGCAGATTTCAACAGAGAGCTGCTTGCTTGGGGCAATGAGCACTCCGACAGTTACGACAGAATTGAATGTGACAGAATCTGGGATGATTTCCGGGTGAACTTGTCGGAAGAGGATAAGGAGTTTGTTACCCGCACGGTGAGGCTGTCCGGAACAGAAAACGCAATGGTGGTCAGAAGCCTATATAGAGGAAAGACAGAAGAGGAAGCGGAGGATGTCAGTATCGGAGACTCCCTGACGAAAAATCCGGGGGACGAGGCGCCGCAGCTTACTTGGTGCCAGATGTACTACTCGTTCAGCTATCATGTCAGTGACAAGGAGAAGGTGACGGTCGGTGAAAGAGACCGTGCGGTCGGCGGCATGTTAGACGGCATAGAAGACTTCTGGGAACAGACAGATATCGAAGAGCTTATCAAGATGAATAAGAGTGATATCATAGAGAAGCTAAATGAACTCGCGAAGAAGTACAGTACAAGGAATATCACGATTACGGTCGCCAGAGATGATCAGATCGGATTCGAGTGCATGGATGAGAGGGAGTTTAGAAATTAGTTGCAAAATGCAAAGTTACATGCTAGTATTAAACCAGATAATTTGTAAGAGGTTAAAACATGATCTGGAAAATGATAAATCTTCAACTGCAAAAAGGTTCGATTTTTCTCCTTAACGGGGATAGTGCGCCTTTTTTAGGAAGATTTATATGGGAACAGAGCGGCCGGTAATGCTGTCGGGCAGATAGCCGGTATATCAGTAGGATACCGATTGTGCAGCAGTAAATCTTACAAAATAAAATAGGTACATTATCTCCTTAACGATATGGAAGACGCTCATAATTGAGTGTAGCTTTAATTTGTTAAGGAGGTTTTTTTATGTTAAATATTAAAAAACAAAGATCTAAATTATTTGCATCATCCGGGCTGGGGATTCTGACCCTGACAGGCGCATGGGTGGCAATGG
>CAMWMS010000180.1 GCA_947175435.1 uncultured Lachnospiraceae bacterium
TGACGCTCTCCTTCGCCAGCACATTTACCGGAACCGCACCCTCTGCCGTCCCAACAACCAGCACTGCCGACAACAGCACCGCTATCATTCTCTGCAGAAGATTTCCTTTCCTTCTTTGCTTCATAATAATGATTCCTCCATTCTGCATATCTGCAAATTTTTCTCTTGTCTTAATGACTTTCTATAAATTTACTTTACCAAATTAATGTATAATAACGACCGTTATGGTACAGTTCGCACTTTTTGGGGTATAGATTGCAGTTTTGTTGACAAATATTCCCTAAAACGTGCACAAATAAAAGCGCCTGCATCATTGATACAAGCGCTCTTTATTTTCCATTATTCAGATTCAGCAAACATATTGAGTTCGTTCTGCCGCTTATTGAGTTCGTTTTTCTGCGCATCTATCGTATCCTACATCTCGTCAATCATATACTGCACCGTATTCCTGTCAAGCTCATACAATTCTTTCGAGAACATCTCCATCACCCTTTCTACATTCCGACAGATCTCATAGCCTTCCACATATATTTCACGGAACTCGGGATATGCTTCAATCAGCTCTATAATAGTCTCCGGTTTATCGCTTGAAAATAAAGTCAGCCATGCATCCCTCTTGTCCTTTATGTCTTTATTGTGCTTACTTTTCCGAAAGATGTCAAGCGGAATGAACAGGTATTTCTGCAGAAACTCCATCTGTAATCCTGTGTTAGACTTTTGTTCGAAAAAATGATAATACATGTCAGGATACTCATGGAATTCTGCGGGACTTTTCTCAAACAAAACTATTGTATAAACACTCTTGATATCACGGTAGCTGAACTTCTTTTTCTTTTCTCCTCTCACCCGCTTATACTGGCGCAGCAGTAAGTCTGCTGAGCAACAGGCACACCTCTGTCCCGGAAACAGATAACCAATTTTCTGCATCTCAACATTGGCTATACTCCCATCTTCCAATTACACAACGATATCCATGATCAGCAAGGAGCTTTCGTCCGCGATCCTGACAGAATTATCCGGCAAAACTTTCACTACCCTGACCTTCTGACCCAACAGACCGGATAGGAAATCATTAAACCTCTTCGGTACATACTCTGGGTTCATAATTTCTTTAAAAAAGCCGTCATACCTTGTCCTCCTCTTAGGTAAAATCTATTTCTCCAAACATAACAGTTGGAAGTTCCGGCAGAAATCGCCGATCGTGCGATATGCACAAATGATATAAGAATAAATTTGATATGATAATAAATTATCGCTTTTGCAAATGTTTGTCAAGTATTTCAGTTCTCATGATTAGCTCACGATTAGCAAATCATCCAATAAACGCTTGTTTATTACTTTTATCCCCTGTTCTGGTCCTGTCCGGATTCAGCTTTGAATATTCTTACTGCATTTAAAGCATATTCCTCAGACTGCTTATCCATTTTGACAATAATATTCAAAATACTGCTCCCTCAAGCAGCTATAAGTCCCTCTGGGCAGATAAATTTTCCGCCTGTTATCCAGTGCAATCTCCTGTGCAGTCAAACTGTCTATATGCTCTAAATTCATGATATAAGACACACCCACCCGCACAAATTCCCGGAAACCGGAAAGCATTTCATAAAGCTCCGTCAAAGTCATATGCACCAGATATTTTCCTTCGTCCGCAAGATATATACATTGCGTTTTGCCTTGTGCCTCACAGTATACGATATCCTTTACCGCCATTCTTACGATTCTTCCTTCGCTCTTGAGCAGAATGTATTTTTTACGTTCCCTTTCTGTCTCCGCTACAAATCTGTCCAACACGCCGGTTATTTTATCTTCTGTAACCGGCTTGATCAGATACTGCACTGCATTCACATCGTAGGCTTCCAGCGCATACTCTCTGGACGTAGTAAGGAAAAATAGCTTTGTCCTGCTTCCCATGGTGCTGAGTCTTTTTGCCGCTTCCATCCCCAGACACTCAGACGTCCCGTCCTGCCCCGGCATAAAAATATCCATAAAGATGAAATCCGGTGCATAAGCTCTTTCCTCCATCATATAAAGCAGCTCTCCCGCGCTTTCAAAGCGTTCGATCATTAAATCCAGATCGGGATGTTTATTTCCATAAGTGTTCAATAATTCTTCGGTCTTATCAAGCTCTGCTGTCTCATCATCACAAAGCGCTATCAGATACGTCATTTTCCCTCCGTTTCGAGGTTTTATCCTCTTTTCATTTCAGGTTCCGTATTCATAATCAGCCGGAATACAAACACACCATTATCATTTTTAAAATCAACCTCTCCGGCATATTTCTCAACCGTCCTGATAATGCTTGATACACCGACGCCTCCCGTAAATTCCGTCTTTGGCTGTCCGTTCTTCAGTTCGGTTTCCATTCGGCAGGTGTTACTACAGGAAATAATCAGTTTATTCTTTCTCTTCTTGAGCATCAGGTGAATGAAGCATTCCCGCCCGTCCGGTTGTTTCATCACTTCCATACAGGCATAGATCGCATTCTCATAGGCATTAGCCAGGATCGCCACCAGATCAATGCTCGGTATCGCTAGATTCCTGCCAAGCTCCACATCAAGCGTAACTTTGATTTTCTCATTTTCCGCCTTAGTAGTATAAGCTGACAGGATATTGTTGACTGCGGTATTGGCGCATATCATTTCCGGTATTCCCTGATCGGTTTCCCTGTCATACTCTTTCAAATACTGTAATAATTCTTCTTGCTGCCCTCTGCGTGCATACTCCGCCATGACTGCGTTATGATGTCTGATATCATGCCGAAGCCGTCTGCCCGATTCCACGGACTCTTCCAAGATCTCCAATTGGCGTTCCAATAGTCTGTAATTCATCTGGATCAGTTGGTTCTCTCTCTCGTATTCTTTTTCTTTACCGACATGCAGATAGAAACGAAAGACAAGAAGCTGCAGCGTCCCCGTCAAGACAAAATTCAATATAATCTGATATACACGGTGCAGCGTCATTTCCCTATTCATGGTCGGACTCAGGATATATCCGATTCCGAGCAGAATGCAGATGATCATAACGGCAATGCTGAAATGATCCGCCTCATTCTCCACATAATTGCCAAACCCCTTTATGGATTCCCTGACATATTTATTAAGCAGAAATGCAATGAGCAGAATCAATAGGATACGTGAGATAATATCCGCCCATATATTACGATCAAAGAAAATAATGGAGATCTCCAACCCGCCGATCACGAATACCGACATCAGATAGAAAATTAGCGCCAGCTTATAGACCGCCAGATAAACAGAATCCCCGCTCATAATAACGGTAAGGACCGCAAAGCACATATACATCGTGAAAGGCACCGCCCGCACACAGCTTTGCCAGTCCACCACATACCAGACACATGCCAGTGCAATCAGAACCACGCCAAAACAGCTATAGCAGATCACCGTTTTCTTCCTGCCAAACCGCGGTTCACTCAAGAGGAAAAACAGCAGAATCACTCCCACAAATGTGACCGTAAACCGAATAAGCGCTATGTATACAGAACCGCCTAACATATTTTATCCCTCTTTTCCCGCCTGGCTGATGTTAAGCAGATTATCGGATACTTGATTCACCTGAAGGAAGGATTCCTCCACCTCCACGGTAACATTTTTCTGCGTCTGTGTTTCTTCTACAATCTGATTGGCCTGCTCGATGGTACTTTTCACCAGATCTTCCATCTGTTTTATCATGTCTAAGATCTGCTCTCCGCGCTCACGCGTATCCGAACTGGAATCCGCCGCGATCCGCGCTTTTTCTTTCGATTCTTCCTGCAGGCTGCCTATTCTTTCCGCTTCCTGCTCTACCTCCCGCAGCTTCTCGATCTCTTCGGTTACATGGTCTATGTTTTCCTGATTGGAACTCTGCACTTCTTCTAACAGACTGAAAATATTGTGAATAATGCCAGTGATCGCATCGCTTGCCTGTTTGGAATTGTTTGCCAGATTTCCTACTTCTCCCGCCACGATGCTGAAGCCTCTGCCCATCTCTCCTGCTCTCGCTGCCTCTATGGCTGCATTGAGCGCGAGCAGATTGGTCTGGCTTGTAATGCCCGCAATCGTATTGGCAAATTCGGAAATCTCTTTCATAGCCGCTTCCAGACTCTCGATCATGGTCTTCGTCCGCCTCGCCGAATCTTCGATAACCTTGATTCCCTTCGTCGTATGCTGCATCGTTTCAATATAGCCCTGTATCTTATCTGACGTCTCCCGTGATATTTCCAGCATTTCCTCCATATTGCCTACAAGACCGTCCGCATTTCGATTCAATTCATGCATCGAGTCACGGACTGAGTCCACAAACCGGAAACTCTCATTACAGTCATGCAGCGTCATCTGCGCAGAACTTGCAATGTTTTCATTCGTACCCGCAAATCCGTGAATATAAGTTTCCAACTGCTCTACCACATCTTTTAATTCTTCGGATGCTTTCTCACATTCATCCACCAAAGCCACCGTCTGCTTCGTATTTGCGAACTTGACAAGCATCTGATGGGACAGATCCGCAACCTTCACACAGATAACACTCATCACGACGTTTTCCAGAAGAAAACCCAGCGAGCGTGTGAAAAACCACATAAAATTCGTGTCATACTCGATCTGCTGTACATTCAGCGAACGAAAGTACAGGGAAATCACTAATAAAATGTAAGAAACCACGGAAACCCGTATGGTGAATTTCTTATCATAATAGAACAGGCTGAATAACATCGCAAAGGCGTATGTCATATAGATACCAATCGCAGCATTCGTAGCCATAAGCGCTATCAGCGCGGCAAGCGCAAAGGTCGTAACATACTTCATAATGCCGATTGGCGTATTCATCCTATAGGCTATGCCCGGTCCCATCGTCACGACAACGGCAACCGCCGTGAGGAAAATCATCTCCCCGATTTTCATCTGAAAAATGCCGACGACCGAAAGAACAATTAACACCGGAAATACGATAATCAGCCACGGCAGCACCTTGACCGCCGTTCTGGTCACTCTGACATCATTTTCATAAAAAATGTCCTGTTCCATAATATCTCCTCCCTGTGGATTTATACTTTAAAGGATGCCACCGTCCGGTTCAAAAGCTCGCTTAACCTGAACAGCTCCTCCATCTCTTTCATGACTGCTCCGGAGTTTTCATTGGAATCCTCTGTTGATCTGCTCATGCTCTGCATCGAATCCGCAATATCCCCTACAAGCTCTGTAATGACAACGATCGACTCGTTGATCTGGGCCATATTGGCACTCATCTCCTGTGAAGCTGCTCCCAAGTCGCCGGAAATATCATTGTAGAACTCTGCATCCTTTTCATACATTCCGGCAAGATCCGTCATTCCTTTATAGTCCTCTATCACCTTGCCGTTCATAAATTCTAACAGTTTGCCTGAGGTTTCGGATAAAAAGGAAACGTTATCCACTACGCCCTCTGTCACCTGACGTATCTTGTCCACCGCCCGTCTGGAATTATCTGCCAGCTCTCTGATTTCTTCCGCCACGACGGCAAATCCTCTGCCCGCCTCTCCGGCTCTTGCCGCTTCTATGGATGCATTCAGCGCAAGAAGATTTGTTTTGGAGCTGATGGCAAGGATTTCCTCTGTCAAAGCATTGATTTCCTCTACCCGCCTGCTGTCTGCAATCGCCCTCTCCATCTCCTCTCTGGTTTCCTGATAAATGGAAACAGCCTCATCTGCAGACTGTCTGGAAGCTTTATACTGCTTGCCTGCACGATCCATGATGTCGTTTGACTGCCCTGCCGCCTCTCCTGCTTTCTGCGTCACATTTTCGATGGCATTTCCCAGCTTCTCTCCGTTATGTCTGATACTTTCCGCCAG
>CAMWMS010000181.1 GCA_947175435.1 uncultured Lachnospiraceae bacterium
CGCTTAATATCCGCCCGCCCCTCCGTTTGCAGCTTTGTCAAAATCTCACCGTAGATCCTGGCTTCCCGCCGCAGATATGCCGCCAATGTCCGGTCTTTTCTTCTCAGTAATAGACCTCCGTAGCGGTCTTCAAGTTTACATAACATATTGTCATCCGTAATATTATCAAAAAATTTATCGCCGTTCCGTTTGCAAACTACATCATCATGATTTACACTGCCATCACCGGTACAATTCACTTCTTTAAGTTTACATAATTCAGTATCAATCCGCATCATCGGATAAAACTTGCCGTCCTCTTCAATCATCTGCTCATCTGTGATCTGATATCCCATCTCCCGCAGTCCGGCACGAAACCGCTCTATCTCCGACTGCGGCTGCAAGATCAATTCCCGAAAGGATGCCGTCTTGTCTCTGTCCTCCGACAAAATCCTCATCATCAGTCCGCCGCCCATACCGGCACAAATCAGTGTATCGGCCTCGCCAATAATATAGTTATGTAAACCGTTGGACAATCTTGTCTCAATACGTGATTCCAGACCATGTTCTGCGATATGTTCCCCGGCTGCACCGAGAGGTCCGCTCCGCACGTCCATCGCCAGCACTCTGGGGCTGATTCCCTGCTCCACCAGCCAAATTGGCACAAATCCATGATCACATCCCACATCACAGACACTGTTACCTGCCGTGACCATGGCCGCTACAGCCTGCAGTCTCTTCGATAATACGACGGGTCTCATCAGTCCAGATAATCCTTTAATTTGCGGCTCCTGCTCGGATGGCGGAGTTTACGCAGCGCTTTTGCCTCGATCTGACGAATACGCTCACGGGTGACATTAAACTCCTTGCCCACCTCTTCTAAAGTCCTTGCACGTCCGTCGTCCAGACCGAAACGCAGCCGTAACACCTTCTGTTCTCTCTCCGTCAGCGTCCCAAGCACCTCCACCAACTGCTCTTTTAACAGGGTAAAAGCGGCCGCATCCGCAGGAACGGGCACATTGTCATCCTGAATAAAATCACCGAGATGGCTGTCCTCCTCCTCACCGATAGGTGTCTCTAAAGAAACCGGCTCCTGCGAGATCTTAAGGATCTCACGCACGCGCTCTACCGGCATATTCATCTGTTCCGCAATCTCTTCTGGGGTAGGTTCACGCCCCAGTTCCTGCAACAACTGTCTGCTGACGCGGATAAGCTTATTGATGGTCTCCACCATATGCACCGGAATACGGATGGTTCTCGCCTGATCCGCTATCGCTCTGGTAATGGCCTGACGTATCCACCATGTTGCATAGGTAGAGAATTTGTAACCTTTGCGGTAATCGAACTTCTCAACCGCCTTGATCAAGCCTAGATTTCCTTCCTGAATCAAGTCAAGGAAAAGCATACCGCGCCCTACATAGCGTTTGGCAATGCTGACCACCAGACGTAAGTTTGCTTCCGCAAGGCGTTTCTTCGCTTCCTGATCTCCCATCTCCATCTTCTTGGCCAGTTCAATCTCTTCATCTGCGCTAAGCAACGGTACTTTACCGATTTCCTTCAAGTACATTCTGACCGGATCTTCGATGCTAATTCCGTCCGGCACGGACAGGTCAATGTTCTCCACATCCACCTCATCTTCTTCCGTCAGGATGATTTCTTCATCATCCACATCGTCATCCTCGGTAATCCGGAGCACATCTACATTATTCTGTTCCAATGTTTCCAATATCTTGTCAAACTGATCCTCTTCTAAGGAAAACTCCGCAAAGAAGTCGCTGATCTCCTGATATTCCAAAACATTTTTCTTCTTCTTAGCAATCGTCAAGAGCTCTTTGAGCCGCTCTTCAAACCTTGCCTGTACATTTTCGTCCATTCTCTGGCCCATCCTTCCTATGTTTCAAATTCTATGTTTTATTCGCCGTATACAATTCCATCTAACGACAGTTTCCTGCGAATAGCTTACCCTTATTATAAGGAAATATGCGTTTTTCTAAGTTCTTCCAACGCCTTTTTGCCCGATATTACCTGATTGAGCGCGTCCATATCAGATCCCATCCTGCCGGAATAATAGTCGAAGCTGTTCTGCTTCACGGCACAGAGGATATCGTGCAACGCCTTCTCCCGTTCCTTATCAGTAGTGATTTCTTCCAATCTGGTGTTAAAGAGTTCCGCAACCGCCCGCTGTTCCTGCTCTTCCTCAAAAGTGCTGATGATCGCCGCCGGATTGTAACTGCCCTGTTCCAGATCCGCAAACAGCCGGTCCGCCACCTGCCGGTACAGCGGCTGCGTAAAATCCGCCGCGGTGATGTAAGCCTTAATCTTCGGGTATATCTCCGGTTCTTCGGTAATCCATGTAAGCAGCAGCCTCTGAGACCGCTTCGTATTCTCTTCCGGCGTATTCTTCTTCGTAACGGTGCTCCTTGGCCGTGCCACCGGCTGTACCAGCCCGGTCCGCGCAGCATAACCGCTCACTAATTTGCGCAGATTATCAAAACCGATATTGTATTTCTGCGCCACGGATTCTATATAATTCTCCCGCTCCACCTCTTCCTCGAAACCGCACAGTTTCTTGGCAATCTCCCTGTGGAACGCGGTCTTGGATTCGGGATCTTCCATATTATAGTCCCGCTCCAGTATCTTAAGTTCAAAGAAGAAACTGTTCTGTGCCTGATCGATCCGTTCCTGAAAAGCGTCCGCGCCCATATTCTTCACGAATTCATCGGGGTCCTTATAGGGCTGCATATCGATCACCTTGCCCCGCAGTCCCGATTCCTTCAGGATACCGATGGCACGCATCGCCGCATTCACCCCTGCGCCGTCACTGTCATAGGCAAGCAGCACATCCTCTGTATATCGCCCTAAGAGACTGGCTTGTCCCGTTGTAAAAGCGGTTCCGAGCGATGCGACCGCCTGTGTGAATCCCGCCTGGTGCATGGCGATCACATCCATATACCCCTCGCATAGAATAATATTACCCTTGCGTGAAGTTCTGGCAAAATTCAGTCCGTACAGGTTACGGCTCTTATCGAAGATCATTGTCTCCGGTGAGTTTAAGTATTTCGGCTTGGCATCCCCCATCACGCGTCCGCCGAACCCGATCACTCTGTGATTGCTATCCTGAATCGGGAACATGACCCGGTTCCAGAATTTATCATGCACGCCCCGCTTTTCGTCGAATCCGGTAAGTCCCGACTCATTAATCAGTTCATCGGCAAATCCCTTAGATCTAAGATATGCCGTCAGGTCAGAGCCCGCACCGTCCGCATAACCCAAGCCAAACTTCTTCATGGTCTCTTCTGACAATTGTCTTCCCGCCAGATATTGATATCCTGTCCTGCCTCTTGGGGAACGAAGCATATAATAGTAGTATTTCGCTGCTTCTTTATTAATCTCCAGCAGTTTCGCACGCCTGCTTTCTTTCTGTCTGGTTTCCTCGTTATATTCCAGTTCCGGCAGATTCACCCCCGCCCGATCCGCCAACATCTTAACGGACTCCTGAAAAGTCAGATTTTCATATTCCATAACAAACGTTATTACATTGCCACCTGCCCCGCAGCCGAAGCAATAATACATCTGTTTACCGGGAGATACCGAAAAGGAAGGCGATTTCTCATTATGAAACGGGCATAGTCCGAAATAATTGCTTCCTTTCTTCTGCATACGGACATACCCGGAGATCACACTCACAATATCATTTTTTACTCTGATTTCTTCAATCAGCTCTTCCGGATAATACATGGTACTCCTTCTTAATCCTTTACTGTTATTTTATCATCCATGCCATGTCTTAGGTATATAGATGTCCTGATACTGGGCTATGGCAAAACGGTCCGTCATGGAGCCGATATAATCGCATACGATCTTTTCCAGAGGCTCTCCCTCTTCCATGAGTCTGTAGAGGAACTTCGGCAGCTTCTCCGTGTGATTCATATAATACTCATACAGCGTGACGATCAGGCCCTCCGCCTTATTCTCCTGTCCCTTGGCAATCGGGTTCTTATAGACATTGCGAAACATAAACGCCCGCATCTTCTGCATTCCTTCTTCCGCCTCCGGCGACATACAGATATCATCTTTGCCCCGGCTGTTGGTCACAATATTGTGAATAAAGAAGTCCAGTCTCTGGCCGCAGCTATATCCTATCACACTGCCGATCTCCTCCGGTACATCAGACTCTTTCAGAATACCGCCGCGGATCGCATCATCCATATCATGATGAATATATGCGATCTTATCCGCCAGACGTACGATCTTGCCTTCCAAAGTAGCGGGCATGGCGGCGGTCTGATGATTCAGAATGCCGTCCCTTACCTCCATCGTCAGATTGATGCCCTGACCGTCCTTCTCCAGAAGATCCACCGTTCTCACACTCTGTTCGTTATGTTTAAACCCATACGGACAGGCACGGTTAAGCGCCCGCTCCCCCGCATGCCCGAAGGGCGTATGTCCCAGATCATGTCCCAGCGCAATGGCCTCCACCAGATCCTCGTTAAGCTGCAGGGCTTTCGCAATCGTTCTGGCCGTCTGGCTGACTTCCAATGTATGCGTCAGGCGCGTTCTGTAGTGGTCTCCTTCCGGTGTCAAAAACACCTGCGTCTTATCCTTCAGCCGCCTGAAAGACTTACTATGTATGATCCTGTCCCGATCCCGCTGGAATACCGGCCTGATATCGCACTGTTCTTCCGGTCTGACCCTTCCCTTGGAATTCATACTGAGCATGGCATAGGGACTGAGATACTCTTTCTCCCACTGTTCTAAACTTTCCCGTATATTCATGGCTCTGCCTTTCTTCCTACGCAAAACAACCGTTCTATTATATTATTCTATGCCTGTCAGCCAAATCCTTTTTTTATATCAAAAAATCTAACGGCATATATCATAGATAAACTCTGCATTCTTATCCATCGCCTCATAAGCTGTCTTAAAAGGCGACATCTGAAAAACATGCCACATCCCCTTGAATATGTCTAATTTAACGGATACGTTCGCATGCAGAAGCTTCTGATAGAGCATCACGGAGTCATCTAACAGGATCTCATTATCCCCCACCTGAATATACGTGGGCGGAAATCCCTCATAATCGCCGAAAAGCGGTGAAATCATAGGATTCTCAAGATCCTGCCCCTCGGCATAATTTCGGATCATGTCTTCCAGATACGCCGCATTCAACACCGGGTCTATCTCCAACCGCGTCTCATGGGATTTGCCCGATGCAGTAAGGTCTGTCCACGGTGACATCAGCACAAGCCCACGGGGAAGCAGCCGCCCTTCTTCTTTCAGTTTCAGTGTCAGGGACAAAGCCAGATTGCCGCCCGCCGAATCTCCCGCCAATATGATATCTCTGGCTCCGTATCCTAACAGCATCAGATAGTTCCACACCCGCATGGCATCCTCAGTCGCCGCCGGATAAGGATTCTCCGGAGCCAGTCTGTAGTCGAAACTCAGCACATCCATGGATGTTGACATCGCCAGTTTATTGGTCAGTGTTCTGGCATACAGGCTGCTGCCTGTAGAGTAACCGCCGCCGTGGCAATACAGAATCACATATTTTTTCATATGCGCTCGGTTAACATAATTCCATTCTCCGTGCAGAACCTGCTCCTCCGGAGACTGCGCCGGAATATCCAGCACATCCGTCAGCACATCCTTGCTGTTTCCCAGAATCGCTCCGAAGTGATCCTGAGACTGACGGTGTTTCTCGATATCCGTATTCTCCACTACACCGTGCATCCTTTTAATCAGATTCATTAAATTCGCATTTTTCTTATCCATGATCGCCATATAATATCCCTCTCTATCGCACTTGAAAACGCCTTCTGTTACTCTTCACACATTGGCC
>CAMWMS010000182.1 GCA_947175435.1 uncultured Lachnospiraceae bacterium
GACGATGAAGAGATCGCGCAGATTGCGAGAAGCGCGGGCGCAAATGTGCCTTTTATGCGAAGCAGCGCTACGGCTGACGACTTTGCCACTACCGATGATGTTCTGATGGAGGTACTTGCCGAGTATGAGAAACGAGGCAGGACTTTTGACTATATGGCATGTATCTATCCGACAGCGCCGTTTGTCACTGCGGAGAAACTGCAGGAGGCATTCAGGGTCTTAGTGCAGGAGGACGCATCGGGCGTTATGCCGGTGGTGCCTTTTTCTTTTCCGCCCCAACGGGGAATGGCAGTGAGAGAAGGCAGACTGGAATATTGTTATCCGGAAAATGCCATGAAGCGTTCGCAGGATCTGGAGACGGTATATCATGACTGCGGTCAGTTCTATTTCTATCATACGAAACGGTATATGGCGTGCCGCGGCGATCTGCCTGACGGATATGTGCCGATCGTCGTGCCGGAGACGGAAGTGCAGGATATTGACAATCTGACGGATTGGAAGCTGGCGGAGATGAAATATCAGATGATGAGAGAGGAATAGATTGAAAAATCAGAGATTTTTCAATCGCAAATTTATGTCTTGCGGCTACAAATTCGCAGGCTGAGAGGAAGGTATGAATATTAGTATGGAAAAGAAAATCAGGATCGGGAACCGATATGTCGGTGAGGGTGAAAAAACATATATTGTAGCGGAGGTATCGGCAAATCATCTGCAGGATTACAGCAGAGCAGAGGCAATTATACGCGCCGCGGCGGATGCGGGCGCGGATGCAGTTAAGCTACAGACCTATACGTCAGATACTATTACGATAGATTGTGATAACGAGTATTTCCAGATCACACAGGGGACGATCTGGGACGGTACGACGCTTCATAAACTGTACGAGACGGCTTACACCCCGTGGGAGTGGCAGCCGAAACTGAAGAAGTTAGCAGAGGAGCTGGGGATGGAGTGCTTTTCCTCTCCTTTCGATGCGACGGCGGTGGATTTTATGCAGGAGATGGATATGCCGGCGTATAAGGTGGCGTCCTTCGAGATCAATGACATTCCGCTGATCCGTAAGATTGCGAGAATCGGGAAGCCCGTGATTATCGCAACGGGCATCGCTTATCTGGAAGATATCGAGCGTGCGCTGTATGCGTGCAGGGAGGAAGGCAACGAGCAGGTCATCCTGTTAAAGTGCACGTCAACTTACCCTTCGCCTTACGAGGATATGAATCTTAGCGTGATTCCGAATATGGCGCAGATTTTTGACTGTATTACGGGATTATCCGATCACAGTATGGGGTGTGCGGCTGCGGTTGCAGGCGTGGCACTCGGAGCAAAAATGGTGGAGAAACATCTCACGCTTGCCCGTGCGGACGGCGGACCGGATGCAGCTTTTTCCATGGAACCGTCAGAGTTTAAGCAGATGGTAGAGGAGATCCGCATCGCGGAAAAGGCGGTGGGCAGGGTGACCTATGAGTTGACAGAGAAACAGAAACGCAGCAGGGAAGACAGCCGGTCATTATTTGCGGTCCAGGATATTAAGGCCGGGGAGACTTTTACGGAAGAGAACGTGCGCTCCATACGTCCGGCTTTCGGTATGCACCCGATGTATTATGACAAGGTGTTGGGACAGAAAGCAAAAACGGATATTGCGAAGGGGACGCCTATGGACTGGAAGTATATCATGTGAGATGGTATAGGAGACGGGATTAGGACTATATATTCTGAAACTGCAATGTTACAGTGTTGCAGGAGGAGATGTCGGATGCAGAAAAAAATGATGATCTTAGGTGCCAGCGAACTGCAGGTTCCTGCGATTCGCAAGGCGAAAGAGTTGGGATATCAGATCATTCTCGTGGATTATAATGAGAAAGCGGTGGGTTTTGCGCTGGCTGACGTGAAGCTGGTGGTCAGTACGCTGGATCAGGAGGAAGTGTACCGTCAGGCGCTGATCTATGAGCCGGATGTAGTCATTACGTCCACCAGTGACGGACCGGTGAGAACGGCAGCTTATGTCAATGAGAAGCTGGGCAAGAAACCGGACCTGTCCTATGAGGATTCGCTGTGTGCCACGATCAAGAGCCATATGCGGAAACGTTTGGAAGAAAACAATGTTCCGATTCCGGCTTATTATGCGGTGCAGAATTTTGAAGAGTTTCAGGCGGCAGTGGAGAAGCTGCAGGGCGGGTGTATTGTCAAACCCGCAGACAATGCGGGCAGCCGCGGTGTGGTGGCGCTTGACGGGGACAGGGAGCGGAGCGGCGAAGAGCTGAAGCAGACTTATGAATACAGCAAAGCAAATTCCAGAAACGGCATTGTCATGGTGGAAGAATTCATGTCCGGTCCCGAAGTGAGTGTAGAGGCGATGACTGTGGAGGGTGAGACGACGATCCTGACGATCACCGATAAATTCATTACGCCGCCGCCCTATTTCGTGGAGATTGCTCACAGCGAACCGAGCCGGCTGGATGAAGAGACACAGGAACGCATCAGACAGGTGGCGGTTCAGGCGATTGCTGCCATACGGCTGCAGAACGGTCCGTCACATACCGAGATCAAGGTGACAAGCGAGGGTCCCAAGATCGTGGAGCTGGCGGCGAGGCTGGGGGGAGATTATATCACTTCGCGGCTTGTACCGCTGTCCACGGGAGTGGATATGGTGGGTGCCTCTGTGCTGCTTGCCACAGGCGGAGAAGTTGACCTTACGCGTAAGTGGCAGAAGGGCTCCGCCATTCATTTTATACAAGGAAAAGAAGGCGTCATCAAGAGCATAGAGATCGATCCGGCACTGTCGCAGATGGAAGGTGTAGAGGAAGTGGCAGTCTATAAGAAAGAAGGGGAGACCGTGCACGGAACCAAATCCAGCAATGACAGGCTCGGACATATCATCACCGTCGGAGCAACCGCGGAGGAAGCGATGGAGATTGGGAGAAGAGCGATGGAGCTTGTCCGGGTCGAGGTGGAATGACGAAATGGAGTAAAATATTATGCAATTATATCACGGCAGTAATGTATGTGTAGAAAATCCCCGTATTTTGACGAATGGGCATTATAAAGATTTCGGATTTGGTTTTTATTGTTCAAATTATGAACATCAGGCTAAGAAATGGGCTCTGACAAGGAAAAAGAATCATATTGTCAATGTATATGAGTATTCTGAGAATGAGGCATTAATAATACAACGCTTTACTGAGATGACAGAAGAGTGGTTGGATTTTATTATGAATTGTCGCAGACGGGTTGAACATGGTTTTGATATCGTAGAAGGACCTATGGCAGATGATACGATCTGGGATTATATTGAAGACTATGTACGGGGGACAATAACCAGAGAGGCTTTTTGGGTGCTTGTAAAATTTAAGTATCCGACGCACCAAATTGTATTTTGTACCGAAAGGGCGCTTGGCGCATTGCGGTATGAGAGGAGTTATCAAGTATGACAAGTATTTTCTTTGAAGATGAAGAAATTACAGAGAATGATTTATATTTTCTGTGCTATATGATTGAGCGTGTGGCGAGAAAACTACATCAAAGAAATAGGTACGTTGTGAATCAGATCCCGAAAGAGGAATGGCTGCGTCTGATCAGTCTGGCGGACGTGCTGCATAGTGAAAACCCGGATAAGATAGAGGATGAATGGATTCAGGATTATGAATTACAGTCAGGGGAATTTGATGTTCTTAGTGTTGATTCTGAATTGGTTAAGACGATTCCTACGCAGACGCAGATGGGCAAAGTGTATATGCGCCTGATTATAGATACTCTGCAGACGGGCGAGAACTATGTGGATGGAATGATCAGGGTGTATAATAATGAACTGTGCGAGACGCTGGATAATTATAATTGCGGTGCTTATTATGAACCGTCGTATTTTATTGCGCGCGCATATATTAATGGCGGATTTTAAGAAATATATAATTATAAGGAACGACCGATTATGACGAAAGAAAGAATCTACGTATGTCACACTTACTATCATGTATATGTTACCTGCCTGAAGGAGCTGGCGCTCCCGAAAGAATGTCAGGGCAGGGCAACGCTGGTACTGAGCACTATGTCCAATGATTTCGGGAATCTGAAAGAGCGCGCCGAAGCCTGCGGTCTGTTTGAAGAAGTCGTGATGTTTGACGAGAAGGAGGACGTATTTTTTCCCGAGTTACAGAAATATCACACGGACAGGGGCAATCTGGTGCTCAACATGCTCGCACGTATCAAGTATACGAAGATGTTCGGCAGACTGGAGAAAGCTTATGTGCCGATTGATTTCAGGCAATATCAGGATATCTATGTATTCTGCGATTCCGATCCCATCGGCTATTATTTAAGCTATGAGAAGATACATTACCATGCACTGGAGGACGGTCTTAACTGCATTCAGTATTACGATACCGCCCGGTATGACAATCGCGGGCATTTCGAATTAAAGGCATGGATGGCGGCGCGTAATCTGATTTTTATTCAGAACGGCTACGGCAAATATTGTCTGGATATGGAGATCAACGACTTAAGCGTGGTGCCTTATCCTTGTAAGAAATATATTGAGGTGGCGCGCGCGGGGCTGGTGGACCGTCTGACGGCAGAGGACAAGGATCTTTTGATCCGCTTGTTTATCGAAGATATGGACGGGCTTCTTACGCAGCTTAAGCAGGGGGCGGAAGATAAAGTGCTGGTTCTGACGGAGCCGCTTTGCGCACTGGACGTTCGAAGAAAGCTTTTTTCGGATGTGATCGAGGAGTACGGAGTTGTTGACGGCAAAAAGGGGCAGGTTCTGATCAAACCTCACCCCCGTGATGTGTTGGATTACCGAAAAGAATTTTCGGAGTATATCGTTCTGAATCCAATGTTTCCGATGGAGATTCTGAACTTCATACCGGATCTTAAGTTCAGAAGAGTGGTGTCGGTGGCTACCGTGTCGAACGGGATCAAATTCGCGGAGGAAGTGCTTTTCCTGGGTGAAGATTTTCTGGATAAATATGAACCCCCGGAAGTCCATCGACAGAATGAAATGATATAATGAGCGTCGCCTTTTTGGGAAAAACTTATTTTTCCCCGATAATAATCACATGGTTACTCGCGCCGAGTATGGACTGCTCGCGGCATATGCTGTAGTGATATCGGCACCAGATATCAAATTCTGATTCGTTCCATTGATCGACTTGCTGCGACAGCAGAGGAGCCATGCCGTCCTGTGCAAAATGATCAATTATTTTAAGGTTTTTACTGAAATACAATTGCTCCATTTCTTCCTTGGATGAATAATAGGTGTCCGTCCAAAAACACTTTTCATCAGAGTGTTTTAACACGCCTGTTTCAATCAGCTGTTTTGCTAAAGCGCTGTCTATATATTTGCGATTGCTTATGGCAACATACTGGAAAACATAAAATCTGGGAATATACGCAGTCACCAAAATACCGTTCTTTTTTAGTACTCTGATACATTCGTTCATACAACGGTTTCGCTGCTCTTCCGATATTAAATGATAAAAAGGTCCCATATTCAACACAACGTCGAAAGACTCGTCAGCAAAAACGGACAGGTCCGTGGCATCTAAAACGGCAGTTTTCATGTTGTATTGTTTATCAGCTAAATTTTGATTAATAATATCAATGTGCCGTGGTGTGATATCGGTTGCGGTAACATCATGTCCCTTTTCGGCAAAATGGAAGGCATATACCCCGGTTCCTGCAGCACAGTCAAGTATTTTGCTGTTCTTTTGTATATGTTCGTTCAGAACTTTAACCGTATTTACAAACTCTATTCTTCTTGCATTATTTGTTGTGAGTCTGTCTTCTTCCTTATAATTTTCATAACTTTCTAC
>CAMWMS010000183.1 GCA_947175435.1 uncultured Lachnospiraceae bacterium
TCCCTTAAAAACCGTCGGCACTTAGCGAGGTATTCCACGAGCTTAGTGTCCGCTACGGTTTTTACGGAGCGAAAGCGCGACTCCGTAGATATTCACTTCCATCTGCGCGTACGTCCTAGCTACCCCATGGAACAATAACGCTCCCAACACAGCCAGCATACCAGATCAATCTCTAAAGTCTCTCTAACTCAAAAAAATTTGTAACTGTTCAGAACCATCTTCTGAACAGTTACAAAAAATTACAATACCCGCTTCTTAAACCCGAATATTCCCGGCATGCATTCCTACGTTACTCCGCCATGTAGACCTGCACCGCCTTCTCGATCTTATTCAGCGCATCCTCCAACGACTGCTCATCATCCAGATATGCAGCCCCCTGTGTAAATACGGCCTCCTCCAGAACTTTATCGGGAATATAAGCCGTGTTCACCGCCGCCAGCTCTTTCTTCATCGCCGCAATTTCCTCATCTTCCGGCCAATACACCACATAGGAGATCATATTGCCGTCCCCGTCGGATGTGGCCATAGAGGTGTACTCACCGTCCTCGCCCACATGTTCCGGAACAAACTGCGCGTCATATGCCGCCTGATTCAGCGGAAAACCGTCATATACACTCTGCGCCTTTGCGGATAAAAAGGTATCCATAAACGTAAGCGCCCGATCAGTCTGTCCGGATGCAGCGCTGATCCCCAGCATAGTCCCCGGCATAAACACACCGCTGCACTGTCCCTGCATGGGTATGACCTTCGTGTTCTCATATCCCTTTGTCCGGTCCAGGGAAAGCAGTTCCAGACAACTGTACGCAGAACTGGTCCAGCCTGCCATGGCATGCTGCGCTCCGCTCACATACTGCATCACATCCAGATAGATTTCCCATTCCATCTCGTCCATGCGTATGCCCATACGCTCCTTAAGCCCTATATTGCGCTGATTATAGTAGTCCTTCACTTTCTCATCCAGACCGTCCATCTGCGCCGCGTAGATCCGTTTACACTGCTCAAAATATGCTCCGATGCTCTCCTTATCTATCGTACCGTCCGCCTTGACCCATGCCGGCTCACTTGCAGGCGAGAACCGCTTCAGAATACCCCAGCCGCCACTGACTCCCAGAATATCTTCTGTCGGATACTTCTCTCTGTCCTTCTCTATGACCTCCGCCAAATCTGACATATCTGTCACATTTCCCATGCCGTCCGCCGCGGAAGCTATCCTCGGTACGGCAATCGTTGCCGGTGCCACATATGCCTTGCCGTCACGTTTCAACGCTTCAATTACATTGTCAAACAGAGGCTCCTTCTCGCTGTATTTTGCCAGATAATCCGTCAGGTCAAGCAGCATTCCCTTTTCTACATATGAATCAAGGGGCATGTCATCCATTACGATCAGATCCGGTCCTTCGCCCGCCATAATCTCCGTGTTCAGCTTCTTGATGGCATCCTCTCTCGTCACGGAATCCCCTTCGCCCATGCCGGTCCTATAAGACACGAAAACATCCGGATGCTCCGTTTGATAATAAGAGATCGCCTGTCTGACCACATCATTCTCCTTAAGGCTGTAGAGCGTCAACATATTCTCCGGTACTGCCGGAACATCCGGATCATAAGTAAACCGAATCATTTTTCCGCCCGCAAAGAGCGCCAGAAAGACATCTCCCTCAAGCTGCACGGCATCGACAATGTAATAATCCGGATTCCCGAGTAACGACAGCCCACCGTCCACGATCTGCTCCATCATATTACCGCCGACCACATGCCTGTGTATCCCTTCCTGCCCCATCACATAGACAGTTCTGTCCTCACCCGGCAGAATGTACATGGTGCCGTAATCCGTTCCGTTATACATTCTGCTTTGATAGCTGTCGGCAACAAAATCCGAAAGTACCTCATCCGTAACATACTCCCCCGCAGCCATATCATAGACTAACGGTGCGTCTTCCATATCCCAATCATTATCTATGATCATCAGATCATCCTTAACCCAGACCCACGAAGGCGTAGTATCCAATTCCACTATCTTGTTTGTACTGCCGTCCCGCTGTACCTCGTATACTCCGCGTCCGGTACTTGCATAGATACGGCTGTCGTCTCCCATGACCGCCTGTCTGAAATAGCTCTCGTCTTCCGACATGTTCGCCTCCACGGGAACCCGCGTCCCGTCCGGCAAAATAAGCTCCAGATACCACGAAGGCTCCTCCGCATTGGTATCTCCCTTATAATACGACACCGCCACCGTACCGTCCGGTGCCATGCACATGCCGCTGATCCACATGTCGTCCGTTTTATAATCGGCAAGCCAGTCCGGTGTCTCGATGTTCCATGTGCTGCCCTGATCCCCGGACACAAGCATTCCCACGGACCGATCCATAATCACCAGTTTGCCGTCCTCCCGCATACACAGATCCATGGGACTGCTCGAAAACTCCGTCAGATCGGTCTCCTCCTCCACGTACCGCCCCATAGCGACGGGTTCATCCCCTATTGTGTTTTCACTGCCCTGTGCCCCTTCCTCGGCTGCAAGGTCTGTCGTGCTCCCACCGTCCGTCTTCTGTACGCCCGCATTACCGCAGCCCGCCGTGGCAAATACCATACAAGCCGCCAGCAGGAAACTGATTGCTTTTTTCACGTTATTCTTGATTCCTGTCATAATATGTTCTTCCTCTCCTTTTTTCAATAAGATTCGGGTGTCTTAAGGTGCCGCTCGAACCCTACATCCACAATATCAATGCTATCTCTAAAGTCTCTCTAAAGATATTAAGAAATTCTTAGAGATTCTTTAAAGATTAATGTGTTATGATGTTGATGCGGGAAATGCGCACCATAATCGTTCCCGCACTGCCACTCTTTTGACAGAAAGGAGCCTTTCCCATGCGCATATTACTGGCGGAAGATGACAAAGATTTGAATAAGGCGATTACATGGCAACTGACGGGGCAGGGCTACAGCGTAGATTCCTGTTATGACGGCGAAGAGGCCCTCTACTACGGAAAACAGAATATCTATGACGTGATCCTGTTAGACCGCATGCTGCCTTACCGTGAAGGCACGGAAGTCCTGACCGCGCTGCGCAGGCAGTCCATCAATGTTCCCATCATCCTGATCACGGCACTGGGCACTTTGCAGAATAAAATCGAAGGGCTGGATCTGGGCGCGGATGACTATCTGGTGAAACCTTTTGATTTCGAAGAGCTGCTGGCGCGGATCCGCTGCGTCTCCAGACGCTCTCTTGTGCTGAATCCGCTGCCCGATACGCCGTCCTATCACGATATTCGATGGGCAGCCCAGGAAATGTGCCTGACCGGTCCGTCCGGCAACAGCACTCTATCCAAGCGCGAGGGCGATCTTTTGGAAAGCTTCCTGCACACGCCGGAACAGATCATCTCCCGCGAGACACTTCTGCTCAAAGTCTGGGGACCGGACAGCGACGTGGAAGGCGGCAATCTGGACAATTACGTGCATTTTCTGCGCCGCCGCTTAAAGACCGTCGGCAGCAGCCTGCAGATCAAAACAGTCCGCGGTGTGGGATATGGGCTGATGGCCCCGAGCGCAGACTAGATTTTGATATTCCCTGCCCAGCCGGGCAATGTATATGAAAGGACATCCCAATCCCATGTTCCGCAAAGCACACTTACTTTTTACCATATTATGTGCCGGAAGCACGTCGGCTATCACGATCATTATGTCGCTTCTCTATCTTCATGTGGCGGAAAACAGTCTCTACGACAATCAGTTCCGCTCTTTTCAGAATGATATCAGCACGATTACCGCCGGTCTGGAACAGTCCACCACCGTGTCCATACAATGGCTGGCACGACTTGAGGCACAGAACGGCTACAACATATATGTGGTGGATAACGGCACCGCTTTTCTCTACAACAATCTGCCTGGTTCCAATGACCCGATTGGTCAATATCCAGACAGCCAACAACTCCTTACAGAGGCTCTGAATGCCTATGAATCCATGTTTATGATAGAAAATCTCACGCCGCAAGGCACTGCTTACACCGGTATCTGGCACGTGGAGTATGAATTTGCCTCTGCGGGCGGCACCTACTATGCTTCCCTGATCGATATCGAACGGAACAATACCTTATCGCAAATTATCATTCTGTACTCTCTGGCGGATCTTCACACCTCGATCACGGATCAGCGTATCCTGTTTATCCTGATCGATCTTGCCGCCGTCATAGCGCTTATCGCCTTTTCATGGTTCTTTACAGGCCGGCTCTTAAGACCCCTGCAGGAAAATCAGGAGAAGCAGATGCAGTTTGTTGCCGCCGCTTCCCATGAACTGCGCACGCCGCTGTCCGTCATTCTCGCCAGCAGCGAATGCTGTGAGACCGCCAATTCCGAGGAACAGCGCGGATTCTTCCAAACCATCCGCAAAGAGGGCCGGCGCATGAATCACCTGATCGATGACATGCTGACCCTCGCCCATTCCGGCATGAATCGCTTTCTCGTTGAACAAAGAACCGTAGAACTGGACACCCTGTGCCTCAATGCATATGAGGCTTTCGAGCCGCTCTGCAGGCAAAAGGAAATCGACCTGCTCCTGAATCTGCCGGAAGCACCTATCTTACGCTGTCGCTGTGACTCCGACCGTATCGCCCAGGTGCTGTCCATCCTGCTGCACAACGCCGTCAGCTACACCCCCGAGGGCGGACAGATCGAACTGAAGCTTACTTATTGCAAAGAGCGCCGCACCTCTTATGAGATCACCGTAACCGACACAGGTGTGGGTATATTGGAGGAAGATAAGAAACATATCTTTGACCGCTTCTATCGGGCAGAAAAATCCCGAAGCACCAAAGGGCACTTCGGGTTAGGTCTTGCAATCGCCTATGAAATTGTGACCGCCCACCACGGTAAAATCACGGTACGGGATAACCCGGCGGGCGGCAGTATTTTTACAGTAAAACTGCCGGAGTAGAATCTTTACAGACTCACATCCAGCTCCACAGGGTGCATTCCCGTCAGCTCGATGCTTCTTGCGTCCGGCTGCATGGTTCCGACATACAGCTTATAGTGGCTGCCGTCGACCCTGCGCTCTCCCTGATCGTCTACGACCGTGAACGCTCTGCCGGCTACGGTAAGCTCTGTCTCTACGCTCTGCCCCGCTTTTACATGGATTCTTCGAAAAGCGCACAGCGCCGGATTCTTCATCGCATAATCTGAGTCGGTGTTTTTCACATAGATCTGTATCACGTCATCCGTATCATGTGTTCCGCTGTTTGCAGTCGTAACTTTGATCCGCACATCCGGGAGTCCGAAAACGTCTCTCTCTTTTGACACATCGATCAGCTCTGCATTCGTAACGGCTACCCGCCCGTAAGTCAAACCGAATCCGAACGGATACTGCGCCTTACCCTCCATATAACGGTAAGTTCTGCCTTTCATATGATAATCCGTAAAGTCGGGAAGCTGTTCCAAGCTGTTGTAAAAGGTGATCGGAAGCTTACCGGACGGAGAAACTTCCCCGAACAGAACTTCGGCAATGCTCTTTCCTCCTCTTGCGCCGGGATACCAGAGCTGCATAATGGCGTTAAAATGTTCGGCCGCATAGCTTAAGTCAATGGCGCTTCCTGCCATCAGACAGCAAACGACTGGCTTGCCGACGGATGCAACGGCTTCCATCAGATCCCTCTGGGAC
>CAMWMS010000184.1 GCA_947175435.1 uncultured Lachnospiraceae bacterium
G
Organism: uncultured Lachnospiraceae bacterium; assembly: GCA_947175435.1. Classification (GTDB taxonomy): domain Bacteria; phylum Bacillota; class Clostridia; order Lachnospirales; family Lachnospiraceae; genus UBA3282. The sequence goes on from CAMWMS010000184.1 coordinate 2, forward strand.
CAATAATTTGATCCTGAAAAACCAGGTAAATAATAGTTAACAACAAGCTGCCGGCGATAATCATAATGACTGCATTGCCGACGCTTCTTTTCGCGGTGTCTTTCTCTCCCTTGCCGAGACAGATACTGACAAATGCACAGCAACCGTCACCGATCATAACCGCAATAGCAAGCGCGACCACTGTAAGAGGAAATACAACTGTATTTGCCGCGTTGCCGTAAGAGCCAAGATAACTGGCATTTGCAATAAAGATTTGGTCAACAATATTATAAAGCGCTCCGACCAAAAGTGAGATAATACACGGAATTGCATATTTTCTCATTAGCTTCCCAATAGGCTCCGTTCCTAAAAATTGATTAGACTGCTCCATTTCATACACCATTCCTTTCATGAAAAAAGCGCATAGCTTGACGTTTGCTGGATTTACGCCATGGGCTACACGCTTTTCTTTTATTTCATTAAAATAAGCGTGCAACTTATACGCAACTGGAATTACGCATAAATGCTACACGCTGTATCTATATTATACAGAATCAAGAAAATTTTTCAAAGGACTTTTTTAACAAAATAGTGCGGCCTAGGCGGCTCATCTCTTGTGGATAATACAAAATAGTTATGCTATAATAGACGCAGGCTTGGTAGCCTGCGTCACAAGAATTGCAGAGCAATTCTTGCCGACGTGGTGAGGTGTTATGGCAGCAGTGGTTATGATATAGTAAGACATGAAGTCATGTCTGGGAGAATGCGAAGAGCATGTAGTATTCAAGGGCTGTGAAAGTCGTTCTGGGTGATAGCTGCAGATTTGGCAGGGAGTGTATTGGCGAGTGGGTGAAGAAATATATTAAATCGGAATAGGCTGAGATGATATCAGCAGCTTACAGGAGGCGCGTTAATATGGGAAGTGTACAAGGAACTTGCCCGAAATGCGGGGCGCAGGTGCGGGAAAAGTGTAATGCATGGGTGTATGGCAGCCCGATCAGAACCTGTCCGAAATGCAAAAATGAGTTCTTAGATAAAAGATGGAGAGAAGTTGCAATTGATGGATTCGCAGTAGGGCCAAAGAGTGCAAAGTTGTATTTGGGTGCAACGATCGGATTCCTGTTATTCACGATTATTTGTATTTTATGGCTTAGGAATATGATAAGCACACAAGGATCTTATCCAACCAAATTAGTTGGTTGCATAGTGGTTGGCACCGTTGGCACGGCCGGATGTGCAGTTATGTTTTTGCGCATCATAACAGGCTATGAAGATAAACAAAATGCAAGATATATGGCTGAATCCAAGAGGAGACTGCAGGATCAAAATTATGTAGACAAACTTATTTCGTTCGGATATACGGTTCCGGATGAGTTCAAGTACTAGAAAAGCCGAAGCAAACGCTTCGGCTTCTGAGCGGAGTTGGAGGGATTCGAACCCTCGTGCCCCGGAGGGCTAACGCATTTCGAGTGCGCCCCGTTATGACCACTTCGATACAACTCCGTGCGCATATGATTATAAATGGAATTGAGCGGAATGTCCATAGTTTTTTTGCAATTATGTTTGCGTTTCGAAGAATGCAGGGTCACTGTTCACAGGTAATCTAAATCGTCTGCACATATGGAGAGTATAGGATTATGACACAGGATGAGAAATACATGAAGGAAGCACTCAAACAGGCAAGGAAGGCATATGAACTGGGAGAAGTTCCGATCGGTTGTGTGATCGTCTATCAGGATAAGATCATCGGCAGAGGATATAACAGACGCAATACCGACAAGAACACGCTCGCCCATGCAGAGATCACGGCGATCAATAAAGCGAGTAAGAAGATTGGCGATTGGCGGTTGGAAGGCTGCACGCTGTATGTGACCTTAGAACCCTGCCAGATGTGTGCCGGCGCCATTGTGCAGGCACGAATCACCGAGGTCGTCATGGGCAGCATGAATCCCAAAGCCGGTTGCGGAGGTTCCATCTTAAATATCCTGGAAATGCCCGAATTTAATCATCAGGTGCAAGTGCGCAGAGGCATTCTAGCAGAGGAATGCACCGACATGCTGACCACCTTTTTTAAAGAACTGCGCATACGCAATAAGCTGGAAAAAGAAGCAATAAAATCTGGGGAAAATGGAGACAAGAATTCGTGACAGATTTGTTTTCCATAAGGAATAATTAGTTGTGAACACAACGGAAATAAGGTATAATGTTCACGTAGGCAATGAGCGCTGCCACGATGTAAGATGACAAATCGGCTGCTTGCAGACGAATTTGTCAGATTGCATCGTGATAGGGCGAAGCCCGTGAGCGAGATGGAGCGAAGCGGAATCGAGCGTGCAGCGCGGAGTAAAACAAGCCAAAAATCTTGTATCAAGCAAAAGCGAGAGCGAGCACAGCAAGATCGAGCGGCAGCGCGAAGCAAAACAAAGCAAAATCTTGTATCAAGCAAAAGCGAGAGCGAGCGCAGCAAGATCGAGCCAGCAAAATCAAGCAAAGAATCAAAGCAGTTAAGGAGGAATCAAAATGAAAAGAATTGGTATGTTGACCAGCGGTGGAGATTGTCAGGCATTAAATGCGGCTATGCGCGGCGTAGTCAAATGTTTATCATGCAGCAAAGAAGACGTTGAGATTTACGGATTTTTGGATGGATATAAAGGACTGATCTACGGAGATTTCCGTATGTTGACAGGTCAGGATTTCGCGGGTATCCTGACGAAAGGCGGTACGATTCTCGGCAGTTCCAGAACTCCTTTTAAGCTGATGCGGGAACCGGATGAGAACGGTCTTGATAAAGTAGAGGCAATGAAACAGAACTATTATAAATTAAAGCTGGACTGCATGGTGATTTTGGGCGGCAACGGCACACATAAGACTGCTAACATGCTTCGCGAGGAAGGACTTAACGTGATTACCCTTCCGAAGACGATCGACAACGACCTGTGGGGCACGGATATGACCTTCGGTTTCCAGAGTGCGGTGGACATCGCGACAGACTGTATCGACTGCATCCATACTACGGCATCTTCCCACGGACGTATCTTCATCGTGGAGGTTATGGGTCACAAGGTTGGCTGGCTTACTCTGAATGCCGGAATGGCAGGCGGTGCAGACATCATTCTGATTCCTGAGATTCCTTATGATATTGATAAAGTAATCAAAGCCATCAATGAGCGTGAAGCGAGAGGATCCAGATTTACGATCATGGCAGTGGCGGAGGGCGCGATCTCTAAAGAAGATGCGAAGCTTTCCAAGAAAGAATTTAAAGAAAAGATGAAGAATTATCCGTACCCTTCTGTTTCTTATGAAATTGCAGATAAGATTCAGAAGAAGAGTGGTAAGGAAGTGCGCGTTACCGTACCGGGACATACCCAGCGTGGCGGAAGTCCCTGTCCGTATGACCGTGTGTTTGCTACCAGACTGGGTGCAGAGGCAGGCAGACTGATTCTGCAGGGTGAGTATGGATTTATGGTAGGTTATAAGAATAGAGAGATCGTCAGAGTGCCTCTTGAAGAAGTGGCAGGCAAGCTGAAGATGGTATCGCCGGATGCGACCATCGTACAGGAAGCGAAGATGGTGGGTATCAGCTTCGGTGATTAATAGGAGAAGTAATGTCTTATACAGCTCTTTATCGTAAGTTCCGTCCGGATTGTTTCGAGGATGTAAAAGGGCAGGAACATATTGTTACAACATTGAAGAATCAAATTAAGGCGGAGCGGATCGGTCATGCATACCTGTTCTGCGGTACACGCGGAACAGGTAAAACTACGATCGCTAAGATTTTTGCGAAAGCAGTCAATTGCGAGCATCCTGTGGATGGCAGCCCATGCGGGGAGTGTCGGGCGTGTAAGACGATTGCGTCAGGGGCGAGTATGAACGTGATCGAGATCGATGCGGCTTCCAATAACGGTGTGGACAATATCCGTGAGATCGTGGAGGAAGTGTCCTATTCGCCGGCAGAGGGCAAGTATAAAGTTTATATCATAGATGAGGTTCACATGCTTTCTATAGGGGCTTTCAATGCGCTTCTTAAGACGTTGGAAGAACCGCCTTCCTATGTGATCTTCATTCTTGCGACCACAGAGGTGCACAAGATACCTATTACCATTCTGTCCCGTTGCCAGCGATATGATTTCAGACGTATCACGATCGACACGATCACCGGCAGACTGCGGGAATTGATGGACACAGAACAGATTCAGGTTGAAGAGAAGGCGCTTCGCTATGTGGCGAAGACGGCGGACGGTTCCATGAGGGATGCCTTGAGTCTGTTAGACCAGTGCATTGCGTTTCACTTCGGACAGGAACTGACTTATGATAAAGTGTTGGATGTGCTGGGGGCTGTGGACACGGAAGTGTTCGGCAGACTGCTTAGGCATGTACTGGAACGAAATGTGACAGGCTGTATTGAACTTTTGGAAGAGATCGTTATGCAGGGCAGAGAGCTTACCCAGTTTGTGACAGATTTCACATGGTATCTGCGTAATCTTCTTCTGGTAAAATCTTCCGATGACATAGAGGACGTGATCGACGTTTCTACGGATAATCTCGCCAGACTGCGGGAAGAAGCGGGTATGACGGAGGCGGATGCGATCATGCGCTATATCCGTATTTTTTCCGAACTGTCGGGGCAGATCAAGTATGCGGCACAGAAGCGTATTCTGATAGAGATCGCCTTGATCAAGCTGTGCCGTCCGGATATGGAGAAAGACTACGAATCCATAGTGGAGCGTGTCAGAGCAGTGGAGGAAAAGATCGAGAACGGGATCGCGGTCGTACCTGCGAGTGTAGGATATCCTGCCGAAGGCGGTACGCACGGCAGCGGGAACCAGATGGCAGCGGGTACGCCGGTGGAGAGGCCTCCGCTTCCGAAAGCAATTCCGAAGGATGTGCAGGCAGTAGTCGATAAGTGGGCAACGATCGTAGGGCAGACCTCCATGCCCATGAAACAGTATCTGAAAGATGCTGGTCTTAGCCTTGGCGGGGATAATAAACTGATGATCGTGGTAGAAGACGGGCTTGCGTCGGACTACTTTTTGAAGCAGGAGGGGCATAAGGAGCAGCTTGTGCAGACACTATCCGAGGCTGTGGGCAGAGAGATCGAGGTTACGATACAGAGCGTACCGAATCGAAATGCTTTTGTGCAGAATTATGTGGATTTAAGTCAGGTGATCCATATGGATATAGAAGTAGAAGAAGAGGATTAGAAAAAGAACAGATAAGGAGCAGGAAGACATTATGGCAAAACGTGGAGGATTTCCGGGCGGTATGCCGGGGAACATGAACAATCTGATGAAGCAGGCACAGCGGATGCAGCGGCAGATGGAAGAAAGCCAGAAAGAGCTGGAGACGAAAGAATTTGTCGCTAAGGCAGGAGGCGGTGCGGTGGAAGTGACCGTGACGGGCGGAAAAGAGATCACGAAGGTGAAGCTGTCTGAGGAAGTAGTAGACCCCGATGATATCGAGATGTTAGAGGATCTCGTGATGGCGGCGGCTAATGAGGCGCTGCGTATGGCTGATGAGGCTAATAACGAGCTGATGAGCAAGATGACAGGCGGTCTTGGCGGAGGATTTCCGTTCTGATGAAACTATAAAGCGGT
>CAMWMS010000185.1 GCA_947175435.1 uncultured Lachnospiraceae bacterium
GAATTAAGGGGAATGTTGATATGAATATTAGTTATATGCATTATTAAAGGTGCCGGGGCCGCGCAGATGGAACAAAAGGTTCTCTCGCGTCGAGCTTCGTCGAATGGATTTTCTAAGTATTCCGGTGTGGGTTGTGATACCGGACGCAACCGCCCTTTACTCGCCATCCGGGCTCGTTACGGGCTTTTCGGGACATCCATGTCCCGAAATTGCTACTTTGTGTGCGGAATACTAAGAAAATCTCAATCTCCTACGCAGGACGGCTTTGAGAACCTTTTGTTTCATCTGCGCTAGGTATTGGCTATGTCAGAATAGTAACTATGGTTTATGAAAAAATGATATTTGGATCAAAGGTTGCAATTTCATAGGGTTTAAACGATAATAAGACATGGAGTTATTCTAAGGTTGTAAAGTACAAAATATAAGTGCAACTAGACCATATCTTGGAGAATGCAAAAAGCGTGTATTCTCCGTGGCAGGATACGAAGTTATATCTTGTTTGAAAGAATATGGAAAGCACATATTTTCTATATGGTTATTTAATTATATTTTAATATAAAGAATGGAGGAAATATAACATATGAGAACGTACCTGGTGACGGGAGGGGCCGGATTTATTGGGTCCAATTATATACATTATATGTTTGGCAAATATGATCAGGAAATCAGGATCATTAACGTGGATGCGCTGACTTATGCGGGTAATCTGGAGAATCTGAAGGATGTGGAGAACAGGGAGAACTATACGTTTATCAGAGCTGATATCTGTGATAAAGAGGCGATCGCGAAGATTTTTGCCGAGAATGAGATCGACAGGGTAGTACATTTTGCGGCGGAGAGTCATGTGGATCGGAGTATCCGTAATCCGGAGGTGTTTGTACAGACTAATGTGCTGGGTACGGCGGTGATGTTAAACTGTGCGAAGGCGGCATGGGAACTTCCGGACGGCAGTTTTAAAGAAGATAAGAAGTTTCTTCATGTGTCTACGGACGAGGTGTACGGTTCTCTTGAGGAGGACGGCGGTTATTTCTATGAGACTACGCCTTATGCACCGCATAGTCCTTATTCGGCCAGCAAAGCCGGTTCCGATATGTTAGTCAGGGCATATATGGACACATATCATTTCCCGGCGAATATTACCAACTGTTCCAACAATTACGGGCCTTACCAGTTCCCTGAGAAACTGATTCCGTTAATCATTAACAACGCACTGCAGGGCAAGAAACTCCCGGTCTACGGTGACGGTAAGAATGTTCGGGACTGGCTGTATGTAGAGGATCATGCCAAGGCGATCGATATGGTACAGGAGCAGGGAAAGCTGTTTGAAACCTACAATATCGGCGGACATAACGAGAAACAGAATATTGAGATTATCAAGATTATTATAGAGACGTTGCTTGAGATGCTGCCGGAGTCAGATCCCCGCAGAGCGCATGTCAGCGAGGAGCTGATCACATACGTGGAGGACCGCAAAGGACACGACAGAAGATATGCCATTGCACCGGACAAGATCAAGGCAGAGATCGGCTGGGAGCCGGAGACGATGTTTAAGGAAGGCATCCGCCGTACGATTCGGTGGTTTTTCGAGCATGAAGAGTGGATGAAGAATGTGACCAGCGGCGATTACCAGAAATACTATGAAGAGATGTACAAAATCGGATAAGCGACCTTAGAATCGCGGAAATGAGGAAAAGATGAAGGGAATAATCTTAGCGGGCGGTTCGGGAACCCGTCTGTATCCGTTGACGAAGGCAGTTTCCAAGCAGATTATGCCGGTGTATGATAAACCGATGATCTATTATCCACTGTCCATATTGATGTTGGCAGGGATCAGGGAAATATTGATTATCTCTACCCCCAGAGACCTTCCGGTGTTCCGGGAGTTGTTCGGCACAGGTGAACAGCTGGGGCTGCGTATGGAATATGCCGTGCAGGAATCTCCCAGAGGGTTGGCGGATGCTTTCATTATCGGGGCGGATTTTATCGGGGATGACAGTGTGGCGCTGATATTGGGTGACAATATTTTCTACGGACAGAGTTTTTCCAAGGTGCTCAGAGAGGTGGCATCCAGACAGAAAGGCGCGACGATCTTCGGGTATTATGTCAGGGATCCGAGAGAGTACGGCGTAGTGGAGTTTGACGAGAACGGCAAAGCGATTTCCATCGAGGAGAAGCCGGAGAAACCGAAGAGTAATTATGCAGTGCCGGGGTTGTATTTCTATGACAATGACGTGGTGGAGATTGCGGCGAATGTGAAGCCTTCCGCCAGAGGTGAGATAGAGATCACAAGTATCAATAACGAGTATCTGAGCAGAGGAGAGCTTCGTGTGGAGACGCTGGGACGCGGATTTGCATGGCTGGATACAGGGAACCATGATTCTTTGCTTGACGCGGCGGATTTCGTGGCTGCTTTCCAGAAGAGGCAGGGACTGTATATCTCGTGTATTGAGGAGATTGCTTACAAGAGAGGCTTTATTACCAAAGAACAACTGCTGAAGCTGGCAGAACCGTTGATGAAGACAGATTACGGTCAGTATATGGTTGAGGTTGCCAATGGACTCTAAGAGAATGAGAAGAATGCTGTTTGCCATGATCCTTATGTTCGTGGTGTTAATCGGTGTGATTGCGGCTACGAATCTTGAAATTGTCAAAAAGAAGCTGGGATTAGCGGCAGACGTGCAGATAGAAGAGACAGCGGTCATGGAAGTGGCGGATAACGGGCAGAGAGGAAGCGATCTGTCTGCTTTTCTGCGGGATGAAACTTTCTTCGATCCTGAAGTGAAATTTAAAAGCATAGAGACTTACTCCGGTAAAAACGTGTTTCTGATGATGAGCTCCGTGGCGAAGGATCTTAGGATCATGATCGTTGACAGTGTGGGCAGACTGGTGACGGGGACGCCTTTTGTGGTTAAGATACAGGAAATGGGAGAGTACACGGATTCGGATCAGGACGGAATCGTATATATCGACGGACTGCGCGCAGGGGAATACAGCGTGTCGTTAGAGGAAGCGGAGGGCTTTATCGTTCCGAATACGATTACGACCATCCAGGTTAAACAGGAGATCGAGTACCGTGTGTTAAGTGACATCGAATACCTCATAATGACGGAGGATGACATCGATGTGGAGAAGGAAGACAGAGCCGTCAACGGTGCGGAGGAAGCGGCGGACGGAAGCGAGAATACGGAATTACGGTTTGCCGGAGACAATGCGCGGCTCGGTATAGATGTCTCTAAATGGAATAAAGAAATTGATTGGGAAAAAGTAAAGGATGACGGTATTGAGTTCGCCATCATCCGTTGCGGATATCGGGGAGCATCATCCGGTGCGTTGGTGCTGGATCCCATGTATAAGAGAAATATTGAGGGAGCCATAGAAGCCGGCATTCCGGTGGGCGTGTATTTCTTTACGCAGGCGCTGGATGAGGTGGAAGCAGTAGAGGAAGCAAGCATGGTGATCAGCCTGATCGAGGACTATGATGTGGATTATCCGGTGTTCTTGGACAGCGAGAGCGCCGGCGGCAGGGGACGTGCCGATGCGCTGGAGGCTGACGAGCGGACGAAGATCCATAAGGCATTCCTGGAGACGATTGCTTCGGCAGGTTACGAGACGGGTATCTACGCTTCCAGAAACTGGCTGAATGATGAATTGGATATGACAGAAGTGTCAGAATATAGAACGTGGCTCGCAGAATATGCGGATATCCCTGTTTACGATAAATACTATCACATGTGGCAATACACATCGAAAGGTTCTGTGAATGGTATTGAGACGAGGGTTGACCTGAATCTGTGTTACATGAACATTGACACTTCAATCAATCATGCCAAGGGCGCGGCGGGGTATTCCGGTGTGATAGACGGCGACAGCGGCAATGTGCCAACCGGGTCTGATGAAGAATAAGCGGAAAGGAAAATACGGATATGGGAAAGATAACAGTAGAAACGTGTGAGATCGAGGGGCTTAAGGTGATCATGCCGACGGTGTTTGAGGATGCCAGAGGTTATTTTATGGAGACATATAATTATAATGATTACAAAGAAGCGGGGATCGATCAGGTCTTCGTGCAGGATAATCAGTCAGCATCCACGAAAGGAGTCTTACGCGGACTGCATTTCCAGATCAATTATCCGCAGGATAAGCTGGTGCGAGTATTAAGCGGTGCGGTATATGATGTGGCAGTGGATCTGCGGCAAGGTTCCGCGACTTACGGTAAGTGGTACGGCGTGCTGCTCTCGGCGGAGAATAAGAAACAGTTCTTTGTTCCGAAAAATTTTGCACACGGTTTCTATGTAGTGTCCGATTACGCGGAATTTGCTTATAAATGTACGGATTTCTATCATCCAGGCGATGAGGGAGGCATCATTTGGAATGATCCGGATATCGGGATCAAGTGGCCCATTCCGGAGGGAGAGCAGCCGATCCTGTCGCCTAAAGATGCAAACAGAGAGGATGGGCTTGCGGCGTTTACACAAAAGTACCGCAAATAAGGCTTTTATCCGACTTAAAGCAGCATGCCGCGAAAACGGCGTAATCTGCATTTATGCCGGCGATATATTTCGGAGCAGGAAGATTATGAGTGTGAGAGAGACGGAACATTCCGACAGGAAAAGAAGATACTTGGGAAAGCCCGCAGGAATTGCCATATTCTGGGGGCTTGGTTTGATTTTGGCGCTAGTGCTGGTCAATCATCATAATCCGCTGGCGGATCAGGTGACGGAGCAGATGAAGAAGGTTAGCGGATGTGTACTGATCGCGTTTACCTGTATGATTTTTGCGCTCTACTATGAGAGGATTCTGACGATTCCGTCTGAGCTCTTTCAGAGCAGGAAACTGATCTGGAAGCTGGCGAAGAATGATTTCAAGAAGCGGTATGCCGGCTCTTATCTGGGGATCGTATGGGCGATGGCCCAGCCGGTGGTTACCGTAGTGATGTACTGGATCGTTTTCGATAAAGTATTCGACACCAGAAGCCAGATGGTGGCAAGCGGGCTGGAAGTGCCCTATGTGCTCTATCTGACGGCCGGACTTGTGCCCTGGTTCTATTTTTCGGAAGCGATCACGCAGGGAACGATGGCATTAATTGAGTATAATTATCTGGTGAAAAAAGTTGTGTTTAATATCAGTATTCTACCGATCATCAAGGTGATTGCGGCTACTTTCATTCATGTGTTCTTCGTAGCAGTATTATTGTTAGTTTCTATCGGCTACGGCTATTATCCGACGATCTATACATTACAGTTGATCTATTACAGCTTCTGCATGTTCCTGCTGGTGCTGGGAATGAGTTATCTGACCTGCGCGTTGGTGGTATTTATCCGGGATCTGCAGCAGATTATTAATATCGCCCTGCAGATCGGAATGTGGGCGACACCGATCCTGTGGAGTATTACGATGTTAAAGACCGATAATATGAAAACGCTCTTTAAGTTAAATCCTCTGGTCTATGTGGTCAACGGATACCGGAGTGCAATTTACGAGGAAGTATGGTTCTGGGAGCACTTCTATTCGTCCACGTATTTTTGGATTTTCACGATCAGCCTGTTCTGTATCGGAACGCTGGTCTT
>CAMWMS010000186.1 GCA_947175435.1 uncultured Lachnospiraceae bacterium
AGATCATCTTCGCGGATGAGCCCAGCGGTAATCGTGTCACAAACACTTCTGTGCCAGTTATTAATGTTTTGAAATTGGTGGCGCGGGAGAAGAACCAGACACTTGTTATGGTAACGCATGATAATTATCTGGCGGGATTTGCGGATATCGTCCTGAGGATCAAGGATGGGAAGATCATCGAGATCGAGGACAGGCGCGGGGAAGATATGCCGGAGGAAATAAGTGCGAATGAAAATACCATTCGCACGGAAGAACCGTCCGCGTAGCGGACTTGCTGCTAAGGCAGCATTCTTCTCGAGGTTGTGAAGGCTTACAGGGGAATTAGGAAGGGTAAAGAGGAGCGGATAGGAAAATGAAAAAAAGAGTATGTAATGAGAGAGGAAGCTTCATGGTCAGAAGGGTGATAAACAGGTTGTTACTCAGCATGGCACTGTGTGCGACAGCAATACTGGCGGTTCCTTCGGTGCCGCAGATTTCCGGGGGAATGTCTTATGTGGAGGCGGCAGAGGAGACTCTTAGTGGCAATTCTACGCCAACATCTAAGCCGACGACTACCGGGACTAACAATAATAACAATACCAGCAACAGTTCCGGCAACAATACTGAGACGGTAACCAACAACAATGATAACGGCGACAATCGAATCATCAATGATGATGACAGAGGAGATGCAGATGAAGATTTGTACTACTATATGCAGAGCTTGGAAATCCGTTATCATCTGGATGCGAAGGTGATGGAGAATCTCCACAATTTATTTAACAGTGCGGTATACTATATAGCCAACACAGATATGACAGTGGCACAACTGTGGTCTTATGTATCGTCTGTCAAAGGTCAGATGGAATCTACGGCGGTAGCGAATGTCACAGCCACCACAAGCGAATTCCTCCAGGTCGGAGATAACTGGCAGACCCCCACAGTCAGCGCAGGACAGCAGGTTGCGATCGTACTGCCTGTGATCAACTTCGGAACGGAGGAACTTAATGACCTGATCATAGAGCCGCAGACTTCTACGGTGGTGTCAGAGTGGCCTTTCGAGCCGGATATGACGAATTATCTGCAGACAGAACCTTTTATTCCGGGTAATAAGACCAAAGAAGCGGCGATGCAAAACAGAAGGGAATTCACTTTTATTTTTACGGTAAGAAGTGATGTCATGACCGGTTATTATCCGCTGAAATTTAACGTATCTTATACGAAAGCGGGTATCCGCAGCGAGAAGCCGGCGGAGCTTACGGTATATGTGCAGACGATCGGTAAACCGGGCAGCGGATTTATCGGCGGCAGCGGGCAGGAGACAACAGGGTCTAAGCCGCGTATCGTGGTGACCGGATTCGAGACGAACCCTGCGGAGGTGTTTGCTGGTGATACATTTACGCTGACAATACATGTAAAGAACACGGCAAAGGATCTGGCAGTTACCAATGTACTTTTTGATATGCAGGCTGCGGCGGAAGGCGAGGATAAGACCAATACTTACTCGGCATTCCTGCCTACTTCCGGTGCAAGCTCCGTCTATATGGACAGCATTGCGGCGAACACCGCAGCGGATATCATAATCGAGATGACGGCGAAGGCCGATCTGGCGCAGAAGCCATACGTATTGGATGTCAATATGAAATATGACGCGGGTGTCATGTTTGACCTGACGGATAAGGCCAGCGTGTCCATACCGATCTCTCAGGAGAGCCGTTTCGACACGAGCATACCGGAGGTGGTTCCCACGGATATCACGGTGGGCGGGCAGTCTAACGTAATGTTCAGCATCTATAATACGGGTAAGACGACGCTCTATAACGTGCAGGTGAAATTTGTTGCGGATTCCATCGATGAGGCTTCGGCGTTTGTAGGCAATCTGCAGTCGGGTGCGACCGGTAACGTGGATGTGATGTTGACCGGTATTGCGGCTACCATGGATGACGGAACGATCAATATGCAGATATCTTACGAGGATGATGCGGGCAATGTGACTACCACGGAGAAGCCGATCACGCTGTTCGTAACAGAAGAGTTTTACGATGACATGATGATGGATGGCGATATGATGATGGACGGTGATATGATGATGGGCGAAGAGGGCAGTCAGAAGAAAGCCGGTCCGATCATTGCAATCATCGCAGTTGTCGTAGCGGCAGTGATTGCGGGAGTGATCGTATTCATCCAGATACGTAAGAAGAAAAAGGCTGCGCAGCTGCTTGCTGAGGATTTAGCGGATCTGGACGATAATTGATGGAATAAAATGTATGAAATAGTGTTAATCGAGGTGAAGTAGCAGTATGAAATTCCTTGACCTGCTGCGGATGAGCAGCGGTAATTTGTGGAAAAGAAAAATAAGAACCGTATTGACGGTATTAGGTGTGGTCATCGGTGTGGCGTCTATCGTGGTCATGGTTTCGTTGGGACTGGGACTTAGCCGATCCCAGATGGAACAGATAGAATCATACGGGAGTTTGACACAGATCACGGTGCGGGAACCATGGAACAGTGACAGCTCGGAAGAAAAACGGCTGGACGATGATTTGATACGGGAAATTGAGAGCTTAGAACATGTGGATTCGGTCTGTCCGATTCTGGAAACCAATGCCATAGCCAAGTACGGCAGTTATCAGGGATATTTACAAATCAGAGGTATGCCGAAGGAAACCTTTGCAGAGATGAATATTAACGTCGGACAGGGCCGGCTGCCCGGTGACGATGATACACTCACATTTTTCTACGGCAACGAGGTGCTTCAGAATTTTTATAATACCAAAGGTAACGGAGGAAGTTATTGGGAGACCGGTGTTCTGCCGGATATCGACCTGATGAATGATACGATCTTCGTGATATTTGATACGAATGCATACTGGTCGGCGGGCAGTACGACAGAAGACGGACAGACCATACCGCAGCCGAAAAAGTATATGATCGAAGCCTGCGGAGTGGAAGCCCCCAATGCTGAGGACAGCTGGTCACAGTACGGCTGGTATACTTACTGTGATCTGGAACAGTTGACCGCCCAGCTTAAGAAGATATTTAAGAATAAAGTGATTCCCGGGCAGCCGACAACTAAGACGGGCAAGCCTTACAAGGAGATATTCTACAGTGAGCTGGATGTGAATGTGGACGATCTGAATAATGTCATGGAAGTACAGAATTATCTGACTGATTTGGGCTATGAAGCATACAGCAATGCGGAGTGGGTGGAATCGAGCCAGCAGACTATGGGTACGATACAGATGGTTCTTGGCGGTATCGGTGCGGTGTCACTGTTCGTGGCGGCGATTGGTATTACCAATACGATGATGATGTCCATCTACGAACGGACGAAGGAGATCGGAGTTATGAAAGTGCTGGGCTGCGATCTGCGTAATATTCGGAGTCTTTTTCTGATGGAAGCGGGATTTATCGGATTGATTGGCGGAGTGATCGGTCTGGGGCTGAGTTTTACGATTTCCGCTGTGATCAATAAGCTTGCCGCGGCAACACAAGAGTATATGAGCGGCGTATCCTATATACCGGTCTGGCTGGTGGGACTATCGCTGATATTTGCGATTCTGGTCGGTATGCTGGCAGGATTCTTCCCGGCGAGAAGAGCGATGAAGCTGAGCCCGCTGGCGGCAATCAGAAACGAATAGGAAAAAAACAATAATAATTAGAATAAGTAAATTATAAAACAGACCTCCTGTGTGCATACTACTATTAAAAATAAAAAGGCAGTTGCGCACAGGAGGTTTTTATGGCTATGAAATTAAGGATCGTAGATGTACATGCAAGAGAGATACTGGATTCCCGCGGCAATCCCACGGTGGAAGCGGAAGTGACGGTGGAGAAGGAGGTGGGCGGCACCCAGTATGTGGGACGGGCGGCAGTGCCCAGCGGCGCCAGCACCGGACGCTTTGAGGCGGTGGAACTGCGGGACGGAGAAACCAAATATTTCGGGCTCGGAACTACCAAGGCGGTAAACAATGTAAATACGAAGATCAGAGAGGCACTCATGGGAATGAATGCTTTTGATCAGGGACTGGTTGACCGGATTCTGATCGAGCTGGACGGCACGGATAACAAAAGCAATCTGGGAGCGAACGCCATGCTGGGGGTGTCTATGGCATGTGCCAAGGTATGTGCGCAGGCTATGGAAATACCCTTGTATCGTTATCTGGGCGGTGCCTATACGAGACTGCTTCCTGTGCCCATGATGAATATATTAAACGGCGGCAAGCATGCGGATAATACCGTAGATTTTCAGGAATTCATGATTATGCCCGTGCAGGCGGAGAGTTTTGCGGACGGACTTCGTATCTGTGCGGAGATATACCACAATCTGAAGAAAATATGTAATGACAGAGGATTGTCTACCGGAGTGGGCGATGAGGGCGGTTTCGCACCTTCTTTACCGGACGCATTTGCGGTACTCGACCTGATTGTGGAATCGATCAAGGCGGCGGGTTATACGCCCGGACAGGACATTAAGATTGCACTGGACGTAGCGGCCTCGGAACTTTATGATGAGGCGGACGGCGTGTATCATTTTCCGGGTGAGACGGAGCTGAAACGCAGACGTGGCAGAGTGACGGGAAGCCATGTTACGGAGTGCTACGAGGCAGGAAGTGATTTCGATGACAGCGGAGAAGCACAGGAGATTACACGAAGCACCGAGGAGATGGTGGCGTATTATGAGGAGCTGGTAGAGCGTTATCCCATTATTTCCATCGAGGATGGGCTGGCGGAGGATGACTGGGACGGCTGGCAGATGATGACGAAGAAGCTGGGAGACAGCATACAGCTCGTGGGAGATGATCTTTTCGTGACGAATACGAAACGTCTGGATGCGGGGATCAAACTCAATGTGGCGAATGCGATCCTTGTCAAAGTAAATCAGATCGGCACGGTCAGTGAGGCTATGGATGCCATAGAGATGGCGCAGAAGAACGGATATAAAGCGGTGATATCCCATCGTTCCGGCGAGACGGAGGATACCTTTATCGCAGATCTGGCGGTGGCTGTCAATGCTGGGCAGATCAAGACAGGCGCGCCTTGCAGGAGCGACCGTGTGGCGAAGTATAACCAGCTTCTGCGGATCGAGGAAGACTTAGGAAGCGTGGCGTGCTATAAGGAGCCGTTTAATAAGATATAAAATGTGCATCAGGTACTTGTGCCCGACTTTTCAAGAAATGTTTGTGTCTGGAAAGACATGGGCACAAGTATGAAATACCGACATGCATTGTTTCGGTATTTTGCATGTATTTCTTTTCCCGCTTCAAGTTTTAGGGAATCTCTGGTATAATAAGCCCATGTACAGCGGCTTGCGTCATAAGAATGGAAGGGCAGTTCTTATTGGCGGCATGACAGGAGAAGGAGGTTTACATGAATTTTAATCCGAACAGCAGTTTTTTATTTGTCTTAGCGGCAGTGGTCATCGCCTTTGTGGTGGCGCAGTCCGTTTTCTTTTTGGTACGTGCATACCGGCACGGTGTATCAATCGGTATGGATAGAGCGAAGCTTAAGAAAACCGTTGTTTCTACGGCAGTCTTTACGATTGCGCCGGCGGTTTCCATTCTGCTTGGAATACTGAC
>CAMWMS010000187.1 GCA_947175435.1 uncultured Lachnospiraceae bacterium
CGGTGCAATCTCAAACATAGTGTAAAATACAACAACCACTGCCACAATACCGGTAAATATTCCCCAGAAGCTGTCTATGATCGTAGATACCTTTGTCCCTGCATCATCAATGGCCATCGTATACCTGTTATAAAAATCAGCATTTTCATAGCAGCGCAATTCCACATTTCTCGCTTTTTGATAAAGCCGCAGGTACACACCATGGTAAATTCGGGTATCTGTCAAAGGAACAATCACATTTTCCATATAGTCACGGTACAGATTGATTCCAAAAAACAAAACGCCGCAGGACAGAATAAAAAGGAAAATCTCTTTTGCCTCTTTTCCTGTATCAAGAGCATTCACAATATATTTCAGGAAATATGCACTGAAAAAGATCCATTCAAAGTAAAAAAATACCTTTGTAATAAAAGCATGTATGACACGAGACCGTGAAATTTCATTCCCAAGCTTCATGACATAGATATTATTGCGCAGTGCCTGTAACAGGCTCATCTTTTCTTTTGATTTTTCTTTCATAATTTCCTCTGTGACCTCGCTCACCATATACATTCTTTAGATGTAGGCCCTTACGAATATAATATCAGAAAAATCCCGACACCCTATGTCAGGATTTATTCTTTTCGTATATTTTTTTTGCTCGTTCTGCTATCACTTCTTTCAGGGCTGGAGGTTCTATAATCTCCACAAGGTGACCAACGGAAAGTAAAAAGCCAATTATCCATTCATCATATGGCATCCATACTGTGACGAGCAAATCTCCATTTTCCTGTCTTTGCACCATATCGGGGTTAAACTCGTCATACACTCTATAAGTTACTTCTTTTGAAAAAAGAAATACAAACTTGCAGTATTCTTGTGTGGATGTATCCTGATACTCCAATAAAGGCGGAGACTCTATTCCTTCATCCAGCAGCTCACAATCTAAAATACGACTTAATCGGAAAAATCTATATGCCTGTCGCTCCATACAAAATGCATGTAAATACCACGCCCTTGATTTATACAGCAATTTCATCGGTTGTACGATTCTTTCACTGAATACTGCATTCGTGCTGACATAATGAAGTTTTACACAACGTTTTTTAAGGACTGCTGTCTTTAACAATTCAAAATACTGTTTATCTCTGGTTTCATTTCCCCATCGTGAAAAGTCTACTTCAAACCAGCTCTCTGAAGGTGCAGAAAAAAGCGCAGACAGTTTTTCCAATAAGCTGTCTGGATAAGTATTACCAGCAGCCGTTAGACTCTGTAAAGCGGCCAGCAATTCTTTTTTTTCCCTTTCTGACAGCATGACTTTACCCAGAACAAAGTCGGACATCAAATGGATTCCTCCGCTACGTCCTGTTTCTGTATAGACAGGAATTCCTGCTTCGCTCAAAGCTTCAATGTCACGATAAATAGTGCGAACAGAAACCTCCAATTTCTTCGCCAATTCCGGTGCAGTAGCATGACCTTTGTTCAATATATGATATACTATTTTGAATAACCGGCTCTCTTGCATAGGAAAATTCTCCTGTTATTATTGTGGCTCTCTACAGCTTTGAGATTATATCATATATCACCCCCAATCACAATAAAATATCTTTGCACCTACTCTGCGTATGCGCAAGTATATTTAAATTCAAAATTCGCAAAAACGTAAAAGAGAAAGAAGAATGGGAATGATATTTGAATAGTATGGGCTTCTATAAAAAAACGCCCAGTCAAAACCGGGCGCTTTTTTATATTATTCGAGTTCGCGAAGCGAATCTCGCAATCGAACTTGTTCGATTTTTTACTTTGCTGCCGCAATCTCAGCCTTCAGAGCTGCTGTCAGCTTCGGAACAATCTTATTCAGATCGCCTACTACGCCGTAGTCAGCTACATCGAAGATCGGAGCATCTGCATCCTTGTTGATCGCAACGATGATATCAGACTCTTCCATACCTGCCACGTGCTGGATCGCACCGGAGATACCGATTGCGAAATATACGTTAGGCCGAACAGTCTTACCTGTCTGACCAACCTGCAGATCCTTCGGCTTCCATCCGGAATCAACAACTGCACGAGAGCAGCTAACCGTACCGCCGAGCACTTCTGCAAGCTCTTCCAGAATCTTGAAGTTCTCCGGGCTTCCTACACCACGTCCGCCGGACACGAGGATCTTAGCGTCCATGATATCTACTGTCTCAGTAACAGCCTTCACGATATCAAGAATCTCTACATATTTGTTATCCGGTGTAAAGCCGGGATTGTACTCTTCCACTACAGCCTTTGCGCCCTTGATAGGGTCAATCTTCTGCATAACGCCTGCACGAACCGTAGCCATCTGAGGACGGTTGTAAGGACAAGCGATAGTTGCGATGGTGTTACCGCCGAATGCCGGACGGGTCATGAGGAGCTGATTATGTAACTGCTCCTGTCCCGGAACTGCCTGCAGCGGGAAATCACCGATCTCCAGAACGGTACAGTCTGCTGTCAGACCTGTAGCAACTCTTGCGGATACTCTCGGACCCAAATCTCTACCGATCGCTGTAGCGCCGACCAGCATGATCTCGGGTTTATACTGATTGATTACGGAAGCAAGTGCATGTGCGTAGGGCTCTGTTCTGTAATCCTTTAACTCAGGATCGTCTACTACGATTACCTTGTCTGCACCGTATTCAGCAAGCTGGTCTGCAAGCCCTTTGATTCCGGAGCCGATCAACACAGCCGTCACGTCTGTACTTAAGTCTTTAGCGAGGTCTTTTGCTTTGCCAAGTAACTCGAATGCAATACTGCTGATCTCATTGTCTACCTGCTGCGCAAAGACATATACACCCTTGTATTCTTCTAAATTCATTTTTTATATTCCTTTCTCTATACCTGGATATAGTCTTATTTTCGTTGAAAACATCTAGACTCGCAAACTCGCGCTGTCGCGCTTCTTGTCCGATTTCATCGGACGTTTGCTCGTTAACACTGCAAGAAAAACAAATGTCTGCTTCGCAGCCGCTTGTTTTTCTTTTGCAGCTGTTAGATCACATGTTTTACTTTTAACTTGTCAACAATGTAGCTTACTGACTCGTCGGGATCAAGAGTAACCTTCTCGCCGGCACCTTTTCTTACCTTATCGGAAGCCTTAGCGATCTTCGTCGGTGAACCTTTCAGACCTAAGTTTGCATCGTCTACATCCTTTAAGTCTGCTCTGCCCCATACGGTGATCTCCTGCTTATATGCATCGAAGATTCCACCGGGTGTCATATAACGAGGCTCGTTCAACTCGGAAAGCGCCGTGATCAGGCAGGGCATTTTAGCCTTTACAACATGATATCTGTCTTCGTACTGACGTTCAACGATTACGCTGTCGCCTTCAATCTTGATATTCTGCGCATAAGAGATTACAGGAATATCCAAATGCTCGGAGATCTGAGGACCTACCTGAGCCGTATCACCATCGATCGCCTGACGGCCTGTGATGATGAGATCATATTCGAGATTTCTGATCGCACCTGCGATTGTTGTGGAAGTTGCCCATGTATCCGCACCGCCGAGTACTCTGTCAGTTACGAGAATACCTTTGTCTGCGCCCATAGCCATCGCCTCACGCAGAACTTCTTCTGCCTTGGGAAGACCCATCGTTACAACAGTTACTTCCGCACCGTACTGATCTTTTAATCTGAGTGCTGCTTCCAGACCTGCTTTATCATCCGGGTTCATGATCGTAAGCATAGCGCCTCTGTCAAGTGTTCCGTCAGGATTAAACTTAACGCCGCCCTTTGTATCAGGAACCTGTTTAATACAAACAACAATTTTCATTGTATTTCTCTCCTTATATTATTTATTCGTTTATAATATCTAATGTTATTTATAAGTCGGCTTACTTAAGCAATGCACCGGAGATGACCATTCTCTGAACTTCGCTTGTTCCTTCGTAGATCTCCGTGATCTTAGCGTCACGCATCATACGCTCTACATCGTACTCTCTGATGTAGCCGTAGCCGCCGTGTAACTGAACAGCCTTGGTGGTCACTTCCATAGCAACCTCTGCAGCGTATAACTTAGCCATAGCAGCCTCAACGGAATATACCTTCTGGGTAGCCTTCGCCATAGCAGCCTTGTATACGAGCATCTGTGCAGCCTGTACCTTGGTGGCCATGTCTGCCAGCTGGAACTGTGTATTCTGGAAAGCGCCGATTGTTCTGCCGAACTGCTTTCTTTCTTTTACATACTGAATGGTTGTCTCTAATGCGCCCTCAGCAAGACCGAGTGCCTGGGAAGCGATACCGATACGTCCGCCGTCCAGTGTATGCATAGCGATGCCGAAACCTTTGCCCTGCTGTCCGAGCATGTTGTCCTTCGGGATACGGCAGTCCGTAAAGATCAACTCGTATGTAGAAGATCCACGGATACCCATCTTCTTCTCTTTCGTACCGAAGGTGAATCCGGGTGTTCCTTTCTCTACGATAAATGCGGTGATTTCTTTGCTCATTCTGCCGCGCTTCTCAACCATTCCGGTGATTGCGAAGATAACATATACGTCAGCTTCCTTACCGTTTGTGATAAAGCACTTGGAGCCGTTAAGTACCCACTCGTCTCCGTCAAGTACAGCCTTGGTCTGCTGTCCCTGCGCGTCTGTACCTGCACCGGGCTCTGTCAGACCAAAAGCGCCTAACTTCTCACCTTTCGCAAGGGGAATCAGATATTTCTGTTTCTGCTCTTCCGTACCGTATGTCATGATCGGATCACAGCACAGAGATGTATGTGCGGATACAATAACACCTGTTGTTCCGCATACCTTGGAGAGCTCCTCTACACACATAGCATATGTCAGAGGATCACAGCCCTGTCCGCCGTACTCCTTCGGAACAGGGATTCCCAGGAAACCTAACTTAGCCATTTTCTCAACGGTCTCTCTCGGGAAAACTTCTGTCTCGTCTACCTCTTGAGCGAGAGGTTTTACTTCTTTTTCAGCGAACTCTTTAAAGAGCGCTCTCGCCATTTCATGTTCTTTGCTTAAAGTAAAATCCATGATCTTTTATTCCTCCATGTTATTTTAATTGCATATCGCAAATCTTATTTTTCAGGATTCCTCTTCACAGAATCCTGACTCAAAACGAAGAATGCCCGCATTCTGGACATTCTCTTAAACATTTAATAACTCTCAGGCTGCGTTCTTTGCAGCCTTAGAGTTATCGAATGTTTTATTATTTCTTAGAATAATCGAAGAAACCAACGCCTGTCTTTCTGCCGAGTTTCTTCTCCTCAACCATCTTCTTAAGAAGAGGCTGCGGAGCATACTTCTCATCCTTGGTCTCGTTGTACAGAACTTCCATGATAGCAAGACAGATATCCAGACCAATCAAATCGCCTAAGTGCAGCGGTCCCATCGGATGGGAAGCGCCGAGCTGCATAGCTACGTCGATATCTTCTGCGGAAGCGGTGCCTGCATCCAGAACACCGATTGCCTCGTTGATCATCGGAATCAGGATTCTGTTAACAACGAAGCCGGGAGCTTCCTTAACCTGTACAGGAGTCTTGCCGATCTCTGTAGCGA
>CAMWMS010000188.1 GCA_947175435.1 uncultured Lachnospiraceae bacterium
GTGCTGGCGTGTCCGAAATCGCCTGAAGTAACGGAATGAACGAGCCGGAACATAAAAAATAAGAAGACAAAGGAGAGTATGAAATGTCAGGACATTCTAAATTTGCGAACATTAAACATAAAAAGGAGAAAAACGATGCTGCCAAGGGTAAAATCTTTACCATCATCGGAAGAGAGATCGCCGTTGCAGTGAAAGAGGGCGGACCGGATCCGGCCAATAATTTTAAGCTGGCACAGGTCATTGCCAAAGCGAAGGCCAACAATATGCCAAACGATACCATTGACAGAGGCATCAAGAAAGCGGCAGGAGAGGGCGGTAACGTCAACTATAAGTATGTGACATATGAGGGATACGGACCAAACGGCATAGCGATTATCGTGGATGCCTTGACGGATAACCAGAACAGAACGGCGGCAAATGTGAGGAGCGCCTTTACAAAAGGACAGGGTAATGTCGGAACACCCGGATGTGTTTCCTTCATGTTTGATAAGAAGGGTCAGATCATTATCGATAAGGAAGAGTGCGATATGGAAGCGGATGATCTGATGATGCTGGCACTGGATGTGGGTGCGGAAGATTTTGAGGAAGAAGAGGACTGTTTTGAAATATATACAGATCCCGATCAGTGGAGTGAAGTGGATGCGGCATTAAAGGAAGCCGGTGTTACTCTGATTTCCTCTGAGGTTACCATGATTCCTCAGAACTGGGTGGAACTGACAGACGAGACGGCGATCAAAAATTTACAGAGAACTCTCGATTTACTGGAAGACGACGATGATGTGCAGGCGGTGTATCATAACTGGGATGAGTAATTGGCAAAGAGCAGGAGAATGCAAATGAATAATATGCATTTGGAACAGATTGCCGGCATGCTGGATCAGGCGGCAGATCGAATTTCCGAGTTTAAAAAAGAGACTTATGCGACATCCTTTGAGAAACATCTGGAGGAGAATATTTCCGTATGGTGTGCGTTTGCTGCGGTGTGGAATGAAGATACGCCGGACAGGGAGCAGGTTTATATACAAGTGGCGGATTGCCTTACAGATAAGGTACAGCGCATGCAGGAATGTGTCAAAGGAAGGACGAAGAGAGAAGAATTGCAGCTGAATATGAACCTGTATATGGTATCTTACTTTCTGCCGGCTATTATTGCCTATCAGAGACGCTATGGTGCGGTAGAAGAAGAGATGAGAAAGATGACGGGAGTCATATGTGACAGATGGAACGAGCGATTCGGGCAGCATATACAGGCAGCCGATTATGAATCTATTCAAGCCGGGTTTAAACAGAAATTGTGCTTCGTGACTACTGCGGTATGTTGTGGGCTTCATAAACCGCAGGACTGTAGGGAGATCGAACTGATGAAGCGGTACAGGGACGAGTATCTGTTCCGGCAGGACGACGGGCAGGAGATTATTCGGGAATATTATGATATCGCGCCTACGATTGTCAAGCGGATTGCCAGGGAGGCGACACCCGAAGAGAAATATCTGTATCTGTGGGAACATTATATCAGCAAATGTGTTGCATATGTTGAGAATCGAGAAAATGAACGGTGTAGACAGTTGTATGAAATGATGATGTCGGAGCTGAAGGCGGAGTATATGGTGACAGACCGACATAAACAGGAAGGGGCGTTACATAGAGATGAATAAGCAATATCGGAAAGAAACTATATGTATCCAGTCAGGGTGGCAGCCGAAGAACGGTGAGCCCCGCGTGCTGCCGATTTGTCAGAGTACGACATTTAAGTATGAATCCTCCGAACAGATGGGGCGGCTTTTTGATTTGGAAGAAAGCGGATATTTCTACAGCAGACTGCAGAATCCTACGAACGACTGTGTGGCGGCTAAGATCTGTGAGCTGGAGGGTGGTGAGGCGGCTATGCTGACGTCATCGGGACAGGCGGCTTGTTATTACGCCGTATTTAACATTTGTGAGGCGGGAGATCACGTAGTGCTTTCTTCCACCGTGTATGGAGGAACTTTTAACCTGATCACCTGCACCATGAAAAAGATGGGGGTCGAATGCACCATTGTGGATCCCGATGCATCGATACAGGAGCTTGCAGAGGCATTTCGTCCGAATACCAAGTGTGTTTTTGCAGAGACGATAGCGAATCCGGCATTGGTGGTACTGGATATTGAGAAGTTTGCTAAAGCAGCACATGACCATCAGGTCCCGTTGATCGTAGACAATACCTTTGCCACACCCATCAACTGTAATCCGATCAAGTGGGGAGCGGATATCGTGATCCACTCCACAACGAAATATATGGACGGTCACGCAATGGCGTTGGGCGGCTGTATCGTGGATTCTGGTAATTTTGACTGGAGCGCATATCCCGATAAATTCCCGGGATTATGTACGCCGGATGAGTCTTATCACGGCATTATCTATACGGAAAAATTCGGCAGGGCGGCTTATCTCACCAAGGCAACGACCCAATTGATGAGAGACTTAGGATCAATGCAGTCTCCGCAGAATGCTTTTCTGTTGAATGTCGGGTTGGAAACATTGCCCTTGCGGATGGAGCGGCATTGTTATAATGCACAGAAAGTGGCCGAATATCTGGAAGGACATGAGAAAGTAGCGTGGGTGAATTATCCGGGCTTAAAGAGCTGCAAATATTATGAGACGGCACAAAAATATATGCCCAAGGGAACCTGTGGGGTTATCTCTTTCGGCTTAAAGGGCGGAAGAGAGGCAGCATCTAAAATGATGGATCTTCTGGAACTGGCCGCTATAGTGACGCATGTTGCGGATGCAAGGACGAGTGTGCTTCATCCGGCCAGCCATACGCACAGACAGATGAATGAGGAGCAGCTCAAAGAGGCTGGCGTGGCCCCCGATCTGATCAGATTTTCCGTCGGAATCGAGCATATAGATGATATCATTGCGGATTTAGAACAGGCATTATCTAAAATATGATGTAAAAGGAAAATCGATTATGACTTATCGTAAAACGTGGTTTAGCTACGTATTGTGGATTCTGTATACCATTCTGTGTGTCATATCGCTGGTGGTGCTTGCCGGAGGTGTATGGACGGCCTACCTTGCGGGCATACCGTATGGGAAAGGATTCCCTGACCCTGTAGTCAGTCCACTCGTTGGTCTGAGCGACCATATACTGATCTTACTAGGACTTCTCATCGTTCCGGTTACAGTTCTGTTATATTGGGCGGTCAGAGGCCTGTCCGGAGTAATCAGAAAGAAATGCACGTGGAAAGAACGTACTTTGCGGATATGGGAATGCGCCATTGTGCTTCTCATATTGGCAGGCGGCGTTTTTTTGCGGATCATGTATGCCGGACATGCCATGTCTGTGATTAGCAATGAGTGGGGGCTTCAGGTGAGCGGCCTGGAATATTATGATATGGCGATAGAGGCCGACGGAAATGTTATATCCAATGCGCTGAACGGGATTTCTTATCTGTATGTGCTGTGTCTGTCAGTGGTAGTATCTTTTCTTGGTCATAAGGTCGATTCGGCGATTATTTTGCAGGTCGCTTTGCAGATCGCCGGTATGCTGCTCGCTTATGCGGTGACGAGGAAGAGCGCCGGACGTCTTCCGGCATGCATTGTGCTTCTGTATATGGCATGTTCGCTCTGTTGTCTGAAGATGACTGTATGTTTCGGTCCAGAATGGCTGTTCTTTGTGTTATATATGATAGGCATGCTGATCGTCGTCAATTTTATACAAAGTTATTGCGACAATCGCTTAAATAAACTGGTGGCGTTTTTCGGAGCTGCGGTAATAGGTGCAGTGATCGGGCTGCTTGCATGTATTGAGTTGTCGGCTGCATCGCTTATGCTTATGACCGTGGCGGTTGCTACCGGACGGAAGAAAAGGCATGAAGCGGAGCCTGTGTACAACTCTGCGGGAATCAGTGCCGCAGTGGTTAGCATAGCGATCGTCGCATATGCAGCTATGTTGTTCGCAGCAACTTATTTCGGATTTTACGGCACAGAATTTAATATTCGGGATATAAGGCTATGGTATCAATACAGTGTAGCATTCAATGATTTAAGCCCGTATCTATATGACATCTATTTAATCGGATTACTGATTATCCCTGCTTCTTTTCTTGTTTTTGAGTTTTTCCGAAGCGGTAGGGAACAAAATTATATGTTGTGGATTATGTTGTGTATTATTGTAGCACCGACTCCCATGGCGACAATCGGAGAATGGCAGTTCGGACTTCTGTCACTCTACATCTGGGCTG
Organism: uncultured Lachnospiraceae bacterium; assembly: GCA_947175435.1. GTDB lineage: Bacteria > Bacillota > Clostridia > Lachnospirales > Lachnospiraceae > UBA3282. The sequence continues at coordinate 4,227 of CAMWMS010000188.1, forward strand.
TTCTGGCAGGGGTAGGGATACAGAACTGTATTTTCGGCGAAAAAGCGAAGATTGTGCAAGCGGTGATCGAAAACATCAATGCCTCAGCAGAACAGGAAGAATACACTCGCAAGACGGAAATGGATGAAGCGGTAAAAAACATTTGCGAGGCGGGAACGGAAGCAGAGTTGAAGCCGCCGCGCTACATAGAGAATCCTTTGCCCCTTCCGAAAAAACATGTAAAGAGAGAAATGGATTATCAGTATCCTGTCGAGGAGAAGAATATGAAATATGATGTAAATGTTTCGGATCATGACGATTTTGATATTTTATAAAATCCTTCAGAATATTTTTAGAATATAATTTGATGCATAAATCATCACGAATAACGCAAACTAAGGGAGAATCACGTGAAATAACAACGTTGATTCTCCTTTTTATAATAAGTCGGAGGTTCATGATGGGAAATAAGGATAATAAGAATAACGGCAGGGAAAATAAAGAGAGTAAAAATAATAAGGAAGAGAAACGCGAGGAGCAGGAGAAACAACAGGATAAAGAGAAGCACAGAGATGAACGGATCAGTGACGTGGGGCAGATCACATTGGATGAAAACGAATCACATCATAAGATTCATTTGATCTCTATCATCGGAGAGATTGAGGGACACGATAACTTAAGCAGCACGGCCAAAACAACCAAATATGAGCATATTCTGCCGCAGCTCGCGGCTATTGAAGACAGCAAGGAGATAGACGGTGTATTGATCCTGCTTAATACTATGGGCGGGGATGTGGAAGCCGGGCTTGCCATAGCAGAGATGATCGCATCGCTTAGCAAACCGACGGTTTCGCTTGTACTGGGCGGCAGTCACTCCATAGGCGTTCCGATTGCCGTAAGCACGGATTATTCTTATATCGTGCCTACGGGAACCATGGTGATCCATCCGGTACGGTTAAACGGCATGGTGATCGGTGTACAGCAGACATTTGATTATTTCCGTCAGATTCAAAATCGAATCACGGGATTCGTCTGTGAACATTGTAAGATATCCAAATCGAGATTGGAAGAGCTGATGATGGAGACCGGTGTGCTGACGAAAGACGTGGGAACGATTCTGGTAGGCAGTGAAGCGGTCCAGGAAGGGATCATATGCGAGGTGGGCGGAATCAAAGATGCCATCGCACAGCTCCACGATATGGTGGATAAGAAAAATGCAGATACAAAATAAGGGATGACAAGCGAAAATGAAAATGCTATACTATATTGAG
>CAMWMS010000189.1 GCA_947175435.1 uncultured Lachnospiraceae bacterium
CCACCCCTCAAGATTGAGGGGCAGGGGAGTTGAATAGGCGAAGCCTATTTTTTATTCTATAGGAAATTGTTCGTTCTTGCACGAGTTTGCGGAGATGCGCAGCATCTCATCAGCAATATCTCGCAACCCCGCAAATCTCATTTTTTTATATTTTTTTTATAATTTTTTTTGAGGGAAATGTTGACAATAAAAATCTTAAGTGATAACTTACTACTAGAAGATGTTAGCACTCTAGCTGGTCGAGTGCTAACAACAGGAGAAATGGTATGCAGTTAGACGAAAGAAAATACAAAATATTGCAAGCCATCATTCGCAACTACTTAGAGACCGGAGAGCCGGTAGGAAGCAGAACGATCTCCAAGTATACCGATCTGAACTTGAGTTCGGCAACCATTCGCAATGAGATGGCGGATCTGGAAGAACTGGGTTACATTCTGCAGCCGCACACTTCCGCGGGGCGTATTCCGTCCGATCAGGGTTATCGCCTGTACGTGGATAAGATGATGGAAGAGAAAGAGCGGGAAGTGGAAGAACTGCGGGAGAATCTTCTTGAGAAAGAAGATAAGATGGATCATCTCCTGAAACAGGCGGCAAAAATGCTTGCAGCCAATACGGAATATGCGGCGATGGTTTCCGCACCGCAGTACCACCGTAATAAATTGAAATTTATTCAATTATCCCGCGTGGATATTAATCAGATTCTGGCAGTTATCGTGGTGGAAGGCAACGTGATCAAGAACACGATGCTCACGGTGGAGAAAGAACTTAGTGATGAGACGCTTTTGAAACTGAACATTCTTCTGAACACGCATCTGAACGGGTTGTCATTGGATGAGATCAATTTGGGAATGATATCAGCAATGAAGCAGCAGGCGGGAATACACAGTGAGATCGTGGCGGATGTGATCGACGCAGTTGCCGAGGCGATCAAGGCGGATGAAGATCTGGAGATCTATACAAGCGGCACGAAGAACTTTTTTAAGTATCCGGAACTGTCAGACCACGAGCGAGCCAGTGAACTGATTACTACCTTCGAGGAAAAGCAGCTTCTTAGCGAGCTTGTGCAGGGAAATCTGGCGGATGAGAATAATACCGGCATACAGGTCTATATCGGCAATGAGACGCCAGTGCAGGGCATGAAGGACTGCAGTATCGTGACGGCCACATATGAACTGGACGAAGGAATGAAGGGAACAATAGGTATCATTGGACCAAAGAGAATGGATTATGAGAAAGTAGTTAAGAATCTGAAACTGTTAAAACATCAGTTGGATGATTTATATAGAAAATAAGTATGACGCGAACAGACAGCAGAGCGTGGCTAAGATCAAAGGCGATGCAATGTGCAAGTTCGGCATAACAGAAAGGAATGAGAGGCGTGGCAGAGGAGAAAGATAAGTTACAGGAAGAAAACGTGACCGAAGAGGCAGCTCCTAAGACCGGGGAAAACGAAGAGGCAGCGGATGGCGGCAGTACGGAAGCGGCAGCTGAACCGGCTAAGGCGGAATCTAAGGACGATAATAAGAAAGAAAAGAAAAAGAAAGAAAAGACGGATAAAAAACAGGAAGCACTGAAGGAGAAGATCGAGGAACTGGAAGACAGGGTCAAACGCCAGATGGCGGAGTTTGAGAACTTCCGGAAGCGGACCGAAAAAGAGAAGACGGCCATGTTCGAGACCGGTGCGAAGAGCGTGATCGAGAAGATCCTGCCGGTGGTGGATAACTTCGAGAGAGGGTTGGCGGCCGTGCCGGAGAATGAAAAAGACGGCGGTTTCGCGCAAGGTATGGAAATGATCTATAAGCAGCTTATGACAGAGCTTGAAAATATGGATGTGAAACCTATTCCGGCAGTCGGAGAAGAGTTCAATCCCGATTTCCACAATGCAGTAATGCAGGTGGAGAGCGAAGAGTACGAATCCGGCGTGATTGCACAGGAGTTACAGAAGGGATATACCTATCGTGACAGTGTGGTAAGGCACAGCATGGTGGCGGTAGTGAGTTAGAAATATATATCATAACAGGAGGAAGAAATTATGAGTAAAATTATCGGAATCGACTTAGGAACAACAAACAGCTGCGTGGCAGTTATGGAAGGTGGTAAACCCACCGTTATCGCCAATACGGAAGGTGCAAGAACAACACCTTCGGTCGTAGCATTTACCAAGACGGGAGAGCGGCTTGTAGGTGAGCCGGCGAAGCGTCAGGCGGTAACCAATGCCGACAAGACGATTGCCTCTATTAAGAGAGACATGGGTACGGACAGAGGACGTACGATCGATGAGAAGAAGTATTCTCCGCAGCAGATTTCCGCTATGATTCTGCAGAAATTAAAAGCCGATGCAGAGAGCTATCTGGGAGAGAACGTGACAGAAGCGGTTATTACCGTTCCGGCATATTTCAATGACGCGCAGAGACAGGCAACCAAGGATGCGGGTAAGATCGCCGGTCTGGATGTAAAGCGTATCATCAACGAGCCTACGGCGGCAGCGCTTGCTTACGGCCTGGACAATGAGAAAGAGCAGAAGATTATGGTATACGACCTGGGCGGCGGTACCTTTGATGTATCCATTATCGAGATCGGTGACGGCGTCATCGAAGTACTTTCCACTAATGGTGATACACATCTGGGCGGTGATGATTTCGACCAGAAGGTAATCGACTGGATGCTGGCTGAGTTCAAGGCACATGCAGGCGTGGACTTATCCAATGATAAGATGGCGCTCCAGAGATTAAAAGAGGCGGCTGAGAAAGCAAAGAAAGAACTCTCTTCCGCAACCACAACGAATATCAACCTTCCGTTCATTACTGCGACGGCTGAGGGACCGAAGCATTTTGACATGAATCTTACCAGAGCGAAGTTCGATGAACTGACGCATGATTTAGTAGAGAAGACGGCAATCCCGGTGCAGAATGCCATGAAGGATGCCGGACTGACCAATTCCGATCTCGGTCAGGTATTATTGGTAGGCGGTTCCACACGTATTCCTGCGGTACAGGATAAAGTAAAACAGCTGACGGGCAAAGATCCCAGTAAGTCCTTAAACCCTGACGAGTGTGTAGCGTTGGGTGCTTCCATTCAGGGCGGTAAACTGGCAGGCGATGCCGGTGCAGGCGAGATCTTATTGCTGGATGTTACACCTCTGTCATTGTCTATTGAAACGATGGGCGGCGTAGCGACCAGACTGATCGAGAGAAATACAACTATTCCGACCAAGAAGAGTCAGGTATTCTCTACCGCGGCAGATAACCAGACGGCAGTGGATATCAATGTTGTGCAGGGTGAGAGACAGTTTGCGAAGGATAATAAGTCCCTCGGACAGTTCAGACTGGATGGTATCCCTCCGGCAATGCGCGGTGTTCCGCAGATTGAAGTTACTTTTGATATTGATGCCAACGGTATTGTTAATGTGTCTGCGAAAGACCTCGGCACAGGTAAAGAACAGCATATTACGATCACGGCAGGTTCCAATATGTCTGATGACGAGATCGACAGAGCAGTGAAAGAAGCTGCAGAGTACGAGGCACAGGATAAGAAGAGAAAAGAAGCGATCGATACTAGAAACGAGGCTGATTCCTTTGTATTCCAGACAGAGAAGGCACTCTCCGAAGTGGGCGATAAGCTCGACGCATCCGAGAAGGCCGGTGTGGAAGCGGATTTACAGGCAGTGAAAGATATCTTAGAGAAGACAAAAGATCAGGAGATGTCTGACAGCCAGATCGACGAACTGAAAGCGGCGAAAGAGAAGCTGACAAATTCCGCGCAGGCGTTGTTCACAAAAATGTATGAGAATATGCAGCAGGCACAGGCAGGTCCCGATATGGGAAATATGGGCGGCGCGGCAGACGATAGCGCACAGTCCGGTGCGGCAGACGATGTGGTAGACGGGGACTACAGAGAGGTCTAAGAGCAAGGATAGGCTTGGAGGATTATAAGTATGGCAGAACAGAAACGAGATTATTATGAGGTGCTCGGCATAGATAAGAATGCCGACGATGCCGCCATCAAAAAAGCATACAGAGTTCTTGCTAAGAAGTATCATCCCGACATGAATCCCGGCGATGCGGAAGCTGAGAAGAAATTCAAAGAGGCCTCCGAGGCTTATGCAATCTTGAGTGATCCTGAAAAGAGACGGCAGTATGACCAATATGGTCATGCTGCTTTCGATGGTGCGGGCGGCGCCGGCGGATTCGGCGGTTTTGATTTTAACAGTGCCGATTTCGGAGATATTTTCGGAGATATCTTCGGAGATATTTTCGGAGGCGGGCGACGTAGCGGCAGGAGCAACGGACCCATGAAGGGCGCCAATATCCGCACTACTGTCCGCATTTCTTTTGAAGAAGCGGTTTTTGGTGTAGACAAGGAGCTTGAGCTGCAGCTTAAGGATGAATGTACCGCGTGCCATGGAACCGGAGCAAAACCCGGCACCAGTCCCGAGACATGTACGAAGTGCGGCGGCAAGGGGCAGGTAGTTTTCACGCAGCAGTCTTTCTTCGGAACTGTCAGAAATGTCCAGACTTGTCCGGACTGCCACGGAACCGGTAAGGTGATAAAGGATAAATGTCCTGACTGTAGAGGAACGGGGTATATTGCCAATAAGAAGAAAATACAAGTGTCTATTCCGGCGGGTATTGACAACGGACAGTGCGTTCGTATCCGTGACAAGGGTGAGCCGGGCACTAACGGCGGCCCCAGAGGAGATTTGCTGGTGGAAGTTGTCGTGACCAGACATCCGATCTTCCAGAGACAGGATGAAAACATATATTCTACCGTACCCATGTCTTTTGCAATTGCAGCGCTGGGTGGTGAGATTGTTATAGATACAGTGGACGGCAAAGTAATTTATGATGTTAAAGCGGGCACGCAGACGGATACAAAAGTGCGCCTCAAAGGAAAAGGTGTTCCATCCCTGCGCAATAAGAATATCCGCGGCGATCACTATGTCACGTTGGTGGTACAGGTGCCGGATAAGCTGTCTCACGAGGCGAGGGAATTGTTGAAGAAGTTTGACGAGCAGACGGGCGATACGTTGAATGCGGCTAAGAATATAGCTTCCGGCAAAACGGAAGAACCTGTCAATAAGGGCAAGAAAAAATTTAGAAAGTAATGGAAAAATACAGTGACTTGAATGCAGGACACACTCTCTTTGGATGGGAGTGTGTTTTTTGTGGAAATTTTTTCGGTTTTTTTTAAAAGTTCGATGTGCTATGATATATATACGTTTTAAGTTCGCGACGAGTTTTCCGAGATGTGAAACATCTTGAAGGAATTGCTCATAATTTTACAAAGCAAATTTATTTTTTATTAGCCGTGGCTGATATTAAGAGGGAAAATAATATGAAAAAAAACCAAAGAAAAAACAGAGCAATAGTATCTTTGATTTTGGCAGCGCTTCTGGCGATGGAACCGGCCGGGGCGGCGATGAACGTGGAAGCGAGTGAGAATCCTGTACC
>CAMWMS010000190.1 GCA_947175435.1 uncultured Lachnospiraceae bacterium
CACTCGTATCGATCGATCAGCAAGGAACCGTCCACCGTACGAACCACCGGTTTGTCGTCAAATATATCGATCACCTCCCCCGGCGCATAAGCCGAGAAGTCAATCATCTCATCAAAAGGATGTGCTTCCCATACCGTCACCTTCTCCTCTCCGATCATGGCATATGCTCCCGGAAAAGGTGCCGCAACGCCGCGGATCAGGTTGTAGATTTCCCTTGTCCTTGCATGAAAGTCGATCTTGCCGTCCGCCGCCGTCCGTTTATTATACCACGAGTCATAGTCCTTAGACTCCGTGCGGATCACGATATTGTCCTCCTCATAAGCCTTCAGCAGTTTCCGGATCAGATTCTTGGAACAGATCATGTTCTTATACTGCGCCGTCCGAATATCGTCATGGGGTGTGATGGAAAACATCTCCGTTGCAAACACATTGGGACTATCCGCCTTTTCATCATAACGGAACATATTCAGATTGAATCTGGTGTCCCCCAGAATGATAGACCAGTTCAGCGGCGACCGCCCTCTGCCGAAGGGAAGATACCCACAGTTCCCATGAAATCCGTAGATACCATATTTAAACGCATCCAGAACAGAAGGCGGTATCAGCCTCTGCCATCCCATGGAAATACCGATATCAAATTCATTTTCCTGTATAAACTTCTGCGTCTTTTCATCCGTCAGAAAATAACTGTCCGCCTCATGCACAGGAATTCCATATTTCTCCGTCAGGATCGACAGACCTTTATACCCCGACACCTGATTTTTCTTCGTCACCTCCGGGCTGATGGTAATCACCAGATCCACCGGACAGATCTGATCCTGTATGAAGTTCACGATATTCTCTGAGGTATCTTTTACACCGAATACCACTACTTTGTATTTCATCTTATTCCTCCTCATCCTTTTGTCTTCCGATTTTCGAAATCTGAATTCCCAGTGAAATTCATGCATTCTCTTTTTTAACTTTATCTATTGTAAAAATAATCTCCGACTTTCCTTCAGCACCATCATACCTACTACAATAAGTCTCAAATCCAAGCATATTCTGTTTTGTGTTCTCATCTATTTTCAGATTCTCAATATTCCTTTTATGCGAAAGCAGCTTTTCTTTTTGATATAGTTTGTCACTATGTCCGCAAAGATATGAGGTGAAGGGCAACTCCATGGCCGACCTAATTGTCTCATATAAATGTTCCATTGACAAGGAGCCGTAATTAAACAGCCACAGACCTTCATTTAAAGCATCTCCGGCTATCAGAATCTGCTCCTCTGGTATAATAAAACCGACGGATCCTATTGTATGTCCAGTCAGTGAAACGACATCGATATTGAGACTTCCTAATGAAATTCGCTGTCCAATTTGTATTTCTTTCAAATTATAAGGTTTGTGATCCTTTTCCTCAAAATGACTGATCACATCCCATTCCTCTTTAAGTGCATAGACCGTCTCGAATCTGTAGTTTCCTCCGATATGATCCGGATGTCCGTGGCTGTTGATCACAATATACGGAGTAGAAATATTTTCTTCCACAAACGCCCGAAGATCGCGCTTCCCGAAACCGGTATCTATTAATACCGCCAGTTCACTTCCTTTAATAAGAGTGCAGTATACGCCGTTGTCTTCTGCGATCTGCCAGATGTTATCACGTATTTTGGTGTATTTGTACATGTTATCTCCTCCACGCTTAATATATGATTCACTCCCCACGCAGGTAATGCTCATACAGATAATCCTGCATATTCACATACTCCTGCACCCGCTCATAATTATCCAGCACCGCAGGAAGCTTCGCCTCGTAAGTCTCCTTCGTACACTCTCTGATCCTGCGCTTCGCCTCCTCAATATCCGGCTTCTTAAGCAGGATCATACCTTCCGTATTAAAGAAATCACCGATCTTACGAGCTCCCAGATATACCGGTATGGTCTGCGCCGCCAGACAGCTTGTCAGGCGCTCCGAGAAATAATAGTCCGACACATCGTTCTCTATGATCAATGAAAAACGGTAGCGATCCAGCGTCTCATCCACGCTCTGCACATAGTCTCCGCCGTCGAATCTGCCGTATGTATCGGCTAACTGTTCTTTTTTACACGTTCTTGCGAGCTCCAGACGAAATCTGTGCAGTTCGCACATAGTCTTGTCCGAGGACAGAATAGACAGATCGCGGTCTTTCTTCAGATACAATCCATCCTTCATCTCCCGATTCCATATACCCGCCGCAATGGGATAAAATCTGGCATTCTCTATCTCACCCAGTATTCTCTCATCGTAAGTAAAAACATAGCGAAACTCTTTTTCCAACCCTCTGTGTTTATGAAACACTTCATAGTCCTGCGGAACGATAGTTCGGGACTCCGTCAGCATACCATACTTTACCTGCGGCTTTCCCAGCGGATGCGCCATGGACTCCGGTCCGTAGAAATGTGTATCCAGACCGTAATTATACCGGTCCCAGAAGAAATATTTCCCTTCATGCCCAAAAGGGGCATGTCTTGAGTGCCTGTTCTTAATGAAATAGGTCTCAAGAGGCTGCCCCTCCGCGTTATAAATTCTCGGCATTGTACCGTCGATCTCATATTCTCTGGCTATCTGTATGCGATAGCCGCCAATCTTTAACTCCATACCGTTTCCTCAGTCACTGCCCTCGAATCATCTATCCGAATTACTGATCTATCCTTATTCCCAATTTATCCTTATTTCAGATACTCCTTATACCAATCGATCGCCAGCGCAATCCCTTTCTCAAAATCATACTCCGGATCGTAACCCAACAGTTCTCTTGCCTTGCTGATATCCGCGTTGGAGTCCCTCACATCGCCTTTGCGGGCAGGCCCGTAATTCGGCTCCACGTCCTTCCCCAGCGCCTTACAGAGATAATTATAAATATCAATCAGGAACAGTCTGCCACCAGCACCGATGTTATAGGCCTGCCCCGCCACCTCAGCAGAAGCCTTGCAGGCGCGTAGATTCGCCTCGATTACATTGTCGATATAAGTGAAGTCTCTGGACTGTCTGCCGTCACCGTTGATGGTAGGCACTTCCCCGTGAAGAAGTTGCTTAATAAATTTCGGAATCACAGCGGCATACATGCCGTTGGGATCCTGTCTGCGTCCGAACACGTTGAAATACCGCAGTCCGTATGTATCCAGCCCGTACAGCTCCTTGTACAGCCGTCCGTATTCCTCATCCACTTTCTTCGTCAACGCATAAGGAGCAAGCGCTTTGCCCTCCTGTCCTTCCTTCTTCGGCAGTGTGGTGGAATCTCCGTACACGGACGAACTGGAAGCATACACAAATTTCTTAACGCCGCACACTCTGGCCGCTTCCATCATATTCAATGTACCGCGTATGTTGATCTCTTCATACAAGAGAGGCATCTCAATGCTGCGCGGCACACTGCCCCATGCTGCCTGATTGAGCACATAATCTACGCCCTTACAAGCTTCCATACAAGTATCCAGATTCCTGATATCACCTTTGATAAATGTGAACCTGTCATTTCCTTCCAAATGCTCGATGTTCTCATACTTTCCGGTAGACAGATCGTCCAGACAGCGCACGGTATAACCCATGTCAATTAATGCATCACAGATATTGGAGCCGATAAAACCGGCGCCACCACTTACCAGAAACACACTTTCTTCGCTAAACTTAACATCACGATATCCCATTCTCTCCTCATTTCTGCGTTGCTTACCGCAAATACCGCAATTAAATTTTATATTTTCAATCTTCCCGTCATGTCGCGCCAGCGACACAAACAATACGGGAAGAATGCCTGTTTCGGCATTCTTCTGTGTGAGACTTAGTACTTCTAAGGCAGCTATGCTGACTTTGCGAAATCAGCCTTTGCTGTGAGCTTTAGAAGTACTTCTCACACTCTGCTCTGACTAACAGAAACAGTGCCGTATAAAACAATGAAAAACCATAGATCATATATCGCGACAGACACATAATCGTTATGGATGTGGCACATACGTTAGCTGCAATAAAAAGAAGCGCTACTCCCATCATCCACGCGGCATCTTGACAGCCCTCTCTTGACATCGCATCCTTGTTCTGCCGCCGTCTTGTGCAAAATAGCTGCCGCGCGGCAAGTCCGATCGCCACCGCATACAGAACAAGTGCCATCCAGTTGAGCACCGGATGTACCACCGCGACACTTCTGATAAACCCATAGACACATAACAATATATAATCATACAGCCACTGCCCGAAACAGGCCGGCAGGAGCTTTGCAAGCATCCGACCTGCCAGCTCGTCCGACATACTGCTCTGCTGATAATAATCCACTTTACCCAGTCCAAAGAAGTATGCAGACGTATCGGCTTCCAGCACTTGAAATTTCAATTCATCATGATGCCCCTCCAGATGTGCCGCCCGCTGCGCAAACGTGCTGCCTCCGTACCGATAGTTGGCCTCTATGGCATCTGCCTCATCGTAGAACCGCTCAAAAAATTCCCGTTCAAGACTGCCGTCTTCAAACACCTCGCCGTCCTCTCTGTCACAGGCATAGATCACATTGGTCAGTGTATTGACCTGCGCATAAGTATTTCCCATAAAATATCCCGTAACGCCGTAATTGTATACATGAACCGTCAGGCTGCGCAGGCCAAACACCCCAATTACAGCTATTATCGGAATTGATAACGCTTGGTATTTTTTATAAAATAACATCTGTGTCAGTAATGCCACCATCCATATAAGGATCGTAGTCATCATCTGTCCTCTTGTCATAGACAACAGGAAAGCAAACACCAGGCTTATAACCTGATCCCGCCTGCGCTGCTCAAATATCATACGTAACAGATAATACATAAAAAAATGAAACAGCGGAATGCACAGCGCCTCACTCATTACCGAATTTTCCAGAAATATATGCAGTGTAGACACATACCGCGTCATAAGGTGCGGCACAAGCTGCAACAGCACAACAAGCAGTTCTTCCCATAACCGCAGACGAAAGTGCACTGCAACATACTCCGTAAAAATCCATATCCCTACTGCCGTCAGCACATTCTGCGCTACTGCCGCCACAGTCAGATAACCGTCACCGCATATTTTCCGAAAAAAAGCCAGAAACAACGGATATAACGGCTCTCTGTGTATATGCATCGTAATATACTGCTCCGAGTCATTGTAGACACCTACCCCGCAGGCTGCCAGCATTCCTAAAAAGAACAGAAGCAACGCCACAAGAATACACCATGATTTAATTGATATTTTTCTATTTACTACAGTCTCCAATACAGATAATCCTCTGTCAGATACTCTTTTCTGTTCAATACACCCTTAATGTCCAATAATACCTTCCGTTCATGTGTCTGCGCATAGAAAGAAGT
>CAMWMS010000191.1 GCA_947175435.1 uncultured Lachnospiraceae bacterium
TCACCACACCGGGCGTACTTGCAACCTTAACTACATTAAAGAATGAGGCTCCTTCCAGTACCTTCGTGTTCGTATATCCATAGCGTTTCAGCCTGTTCTGCAGCAAATATCCTCTCTTGCCCTTCGCGCAGACAAGCAATAATTTCTCATCCTTGGCAAGCCCCGGAACTTCTCCTTTAACTTTCAACAGATCCACATAAGTTGCCCCTGCAATGGTAGGACCGGCCGGGTTCACATCTATAATGCGGTATCCTTCCGCGGCACCTGCCAGATATTCCGCAGGTGTAAAGCTGTCCATATCCCCGTTAATCTTATTCAAAAGCATATGTACCGCCTGCACAAAAGGATGGATCGCCGTGGAGAACGGAGGCGCATAGGATAAATCCAGACAAGTCATCTGCTCTAACGTTGCCCCGAATGTTACTGCCATCACACCGATATCCGTCACCTTATCTACCGCACCGGGACCTAATACCTGCACACCCAATAGCTTATGCGTATCTGAGTCCGCCACCAGTTTGATGGCAAACCACGCGCTGTCGGGATAATAATGTGCCTTATCATCCGTTACTGCCAAAACACAGATCGGATTATAGCCCGCCGTCTTCGCCTGTTCTTCTGACAGTCCTGTTCTGCCGCCCGACAGACCGGGAAGCTTCACCACGCCGGTTCCGAGCACGCCCGGATAGGTCACATTTCTGCCGCCCAGCGAAAGTGCCAGTGTACGTCCTTCCATATTTGCGGAAGAACCCATGGGTGACCACTGTCTCTCGCCTGTGAGACGGTTCTTCACCATCGCACAGTCACCGGCTGCATAGACATCCGTCACATTGGTAGCCATCTTATCATCTACCAGAATGGTTCCCTTAAACATCTCAATACCTGTATCCTGTAAAAATCCTGTATTCGGGCGGATACCGATGGAAAGGATCACAACATCTGCCGGAAGCAGTCCTTTATCAGTCTGCACTCCTTCCGCTCTCTCGTCACCCGTCACGCCTTCCAGTTTTGTTGCTGTGAGTACCTTGATACCTTTTTTCGCAAGATGGCGCACAGCATAATCTGCCATCTCCGAATCAAAGCCCGGCATAATCTGGGGTGCCATATCGATCAGAGTCACCGACAGACCTTTTTCCATCAGATTCTCAGCCACTTCCAGACCGATAAATCCGCCGCCCACTACCACGGCGCGCTTCACACCGTCTCTGGCGATATAATCCCTCGTCTCAATCGCATCATCCGGTGTACGCATCACGAAAACACCCGGAAGATTCAAACCCGGAAGGGGCGGAACCACCGGTGAAGCTCCGACCGCCACGATACATGCGTCGTACTCATAAACTTCTTCCGCTCCGGTACGGATATTCTTCGCCGTAGCCTTCTTCGCCGCCGTGTCAAGCGCCACTACTTCTCTCTGCGGGTAGACCATCGCTCCGGTAAGCGCACTGTACTTTTCCGGCGTATTCACAATAAGCTGCTCTTTCTCCGGAATTGCTCCGCCCACATAATAAGGCAGTCCGCACCCTGCATAGGAAATATCCTTACCCTTAGTGACGATCGTCACCTCCGCTTCAGGATTCACCCGTTTAAACTTCGCAGCCGCCTTCGTGCCGGCCGCCACACCGCCGATTACTAATAACCTCATACATTACCTCCTCTTCATTCTTATTTTGTAACCCATACTTGAAATATGAAAATCATTCACGGAGAATGCTGTGTGAAGCTTGAAATCACTTAATAAAGTCTTTTCGAGTTAATGATTTCCTTCACACTTCCCGCCATGCTGCGTCAGCGCAGCGACACAAACAATACGGGAAGAATGCCTGTTTTTGGCATTCTCTGGCATGAAGCTTTAGATTTTCTTAGGCAGTGTTTTCAAGTGCCTTAGAAAATCTCTTCATGCTTTTATCATGCCATAAAATAAGGGGAAATGCAATTAACTTAGCCTGCATTTCCCCGCTATGACCGCATAATTACTATGGTTTCAACCACATATGACGCTAAAGTATTCTCTGAAATATCAATCAAACTCCTCTGACTGCAGCACTTCCGCCAAATACTTCGCCGCCGGCAAAATCACGTTCTCATCAACGCAAAAGGCCGGATGATGAATCGGGTGCCCTATGCCGGTGCCGATCTTCACATAGCATCCCGGTATATCCCGGCGCATAGTATCTTTATCTTCATAATACGCAAAATCATCACCGCCCATGGAACTTTCTTCCGGCACGATCTTCATGTTAAGTTTCTCCGCGACCGTTTCACAAATCTGCACCATCCTACCGTCATTGTATGTAGCCGGCGGTCCCTGAACCCACTCTGTCTCCGCTTTCGCACCGTATGACGCAGCAGTCCGCTCTGCGATTTCCCGCACTCTTTTTTCATACAGAATACGATCTTCCCTGTCCATGGTGCGCACCGTACCTTCCAGCTCCGCCTCCGCAGGAATCACGTTCCATGTTGTACCTGCCTGTATTCTGGTTACGCTGAGAAGCGCGGGATGAAATGCATTCACGTTACGACTGACAATAGACTGTAAACCCTGTACGATTGCCGAAGATGCCAGAATCGGATCCACACCGTCATCGGGATGCGCACCATGGCATCCCACTCCTTTCACACGGATCACAAAGCGGTCTACCGCCGCCGTCACATATCCTTCCCTGATACCGATCACACCCACCGCATTGGTAGGGTCCGCGTGAAATCCCCAGATACACTCAACATCGTCCATCACATCGGTCTCCAGAATTTTCAGTGCACCATGAGATTCTTCTTCCGCAGGCTGGAATATAAATTTAACGGTTCCGCACAATTTTTCTTTTCTCTCCTGTAAAAGAATCGCCGCACCGATCCCTGCCGTAATATGAAAATCATGCCCGCATCCGTGCATCTTACCCGATATCTCTGAGCGATATGGCACATCCGCCTCCTCTACGATCGGCAGCGCATCTATGTCACAGCGCAAGGCGATGATCCGGGTATCTGCCGGTTTTCCCTGCCCCCGCACCACAGCCACCAAACCTGTGTCAAGATCATAGGGCAATATCTCGATTCCCGCTTCTGTGAGCAGCTCCCGTATCTTTGCCGTAGTCTGTACCTCTTCATAGGGCAGTTCCGGGTGCCTGTGAAACCACTCAAAGTTATCTATCAAATATTTCTCCAACTGTTTCTCATCTAATCGGTTCATTTACTCTCTCCCATTATACAAGTTTTCATTCAATCGCAATTCCACGCTTGCCTATCTCCCGCTGTTGGGATCAAGCGCATCTCTTAATGCATCACCGATAAAATTGATTGCCATAACCACCACCACGATCAGTAAACCCGGCGGAATCCACAGCCATGGCTGAGTCGTGAGCACCGTAAGCGACTGCGCGCCGTTAAGCATATTACCAAGGCTCGCCGTGGGCGGCTGCACACCCTGTCCTAGGAAACTCAGCGCCGCTTCATCCAGAATCGACAACGCTAACACCGAAGTAGCATAGACCAGAATCGGCGCCACCGTATTCGGAAGAATCTCCGAAAAGAGAATATGACGAAGGGGCATTCCTGCCACAATATTTCCCTTGACAAAATTGGTCTCCCTCAGATTCAATACATTTCCTCTCACCAGTCTGGCAATCCCCGGCCAATCCACAAAACCAAGGATCAATATGATATTCCACAATCCCGGTTTAAAAATAGCCGCCGCCACCAGCACCAGTAATATATAGGGAAACGACATGACCATATCCGTAAACCGCATGATGATCATATCCGCTACACCGCCGAAATAACCCGCAATCAGACCGAGTATTACACCAATCACCGTCGATATGACTGTTGCCATCACACCGACCAATAAGGATATCCTCGTCGCATATAACAGCCTGCTTAAGACATCCCTTCCGATCTGATCTGTGCCAAGCCAGAAATCTTTCGACGGAGCACCCGCAAAAGGTCCTGCAATATCATTCGGGTCATACGGCGCAATGACGGGCGCAAGCAGCGCCGCCAAAACAATAATGCCTAAAACAACCAGACTGACA
Organism: uncultured Lachnospiraceae bacterium; assembly: GCA_947175435.1. Classification (GTDB taxonomy): domain Bacteria; phylum Bacillota; class Clostridia; order Lachnospirales; family Lachnospiraceae; genus UBA3282. The sequence continues at coordinate 4,032 of CAMWMS010000191.1, forward strand.
GTCGCAAGATGATGTCTTTTAAAACGTCTGAATACCGTCTGCCAGTAACTTTCATCGGATATGTCTTTTTGAGTTCTGTCATTCTCTGCATCATAGCCCTCAATCACACTGACCGCCATGGCAGATTTTTTACGAAATATTTTATGCATATTGTTTAGTTTCATCTGCAAGCCCTCCTAATCCAACTGAATGGTAGGGTCTACCAATGCATAAAGAATATCTGTAATCAGATTCGCTACAAGAACTACGATGGCCGACAAAAGACATACTCCCATGATCACAGGATAATCTCTGTTGCTGATCGCACTCATGGTCATAAGCCCCAGCCCTGGCCATGAAAAAATCTGTTCTATGATCACCGCGCCGCCGAAAAGTACCGGAATCTCCATGCCGATCACTGTGATGATGGGCACAAGCGCATTCCGCAGCGCATGTTTATTGATTACCCTGAAACGTCCGATTCCCTTCGCCCGCGCAGTCCGCAGATAATCCTGCTGTAGGATTTCCAGCATGGCGCTTCTGATATAGCGAATATTGCTTCCCGCCATAGAAAATGCAAGCACAATCACAGGCATAACCATATGTCTCGCCACATCTGAGGCACCACCCTCTGTCCCCAATGTTGTCATACCGCCGGAGGGCAGCCAGCCGAGACGAACGGTAAAAATATAGATCAGCAATAACGAAAGGAAAAACCCCGGTACACTGCTCCCCAGAAAGGAAGCCGTCACCACCGCATAATCCCCTTTCGAATACTGGTGAATCGCACTGTATATTCCCGCCGGTACAGCCATAATCAGGCTCACGATCAAGGATACGCCCATCAGAAGAAGTGTCGGGCCGATATGGCTGCCGATCAGGGAGCTCACCGACTGATACGATTTCATGGAATAACCGAGATTGCCGTGTAACAATTGTCCCAGCCAGACAAAGTACTGCACATAGACAGGCTGATCCAGCCCAAGCGCGATTCTCTTGGCTTCCACAGCCGCTTCCGACACTCGCGGTCCTTGTAACATTTCAAGCGGGCTTCCCGCCAGACACATAATGACATAATCAATAATTGTAATACCGATCAAAACAGGAAGCGCGATCAAAATACGCTTCAATATATATTTACCCATGATCGTCCTCCTTCCTGTCGGATATCACTACCGGACATGCCGCCATATGACAGCTATCGCCCTTCAATCCCGCAGCCTGCAATTTTGCTTCTGTCTGCGATGATTTCCTCATTGTTTGCATCGTATCATACAGCGTCGGAATTTCTTTCCTGCAC
>CAMWMS010000192.1 GCA_947175435.1 uncultured Lachnospiraceae bacterium
GTTATTGGAAGTGACGGGATTAGAACATGTAGCTTCCAAGAAAATCAAGACATTCTCCGGTGGAATGAAACAGAGACTCGGTATTGCGCAGGCGATGTTAAATCATCCGAAGATATTGATTCTGGATGAGCCGACCGCAGGACTTGACCCGAAGGAGAGAGTACGTTTTCGGAACCTGCTGGCGGATTATGCGGGGGATACGATCGTTCTTCTTTCGACTCATATTGTCTCGGATATCGAAGCCATAGCCGACCATGTTTTTATCATGAAAAAAGGCGGCTTCGCGGCGCAGGGCACGGTGCCGGAACTGGTAGAGCAGGCGCAGGGGAAAGTGTGGGAGCTGGAAGTTCCTCCTGCGGAAGTCCATAGCTGGGAAAAGAAAGCGACGATCTCCAATCTTCGCCATGAGGAAGGACATGTGGTACTTCGAATCGTATCGGATGAAAAGCCGTCGCCGCAGGCAGCAGCGTGTCCGGCGGCATTGGAGGACTTGTATTTGTATTATTTTCCGGTGAAAGAGGGAGCCGGATTGTAATATACAAAGGGGTTTAGGGTAAGATTTCGAGAAAGGCGTGATGATTTATATGATCAAAGAATTATTCTTACAGGAGCATAAGAAATTATGGAAAAAGAAAAGCGTCCGGTTTAGTTTTCTTCTGTGCGTGTTCTATATTGTGGTGTTTGGAAGTTTCCTGACATATCAGTGGTTTCAGTACGGAAGCTCGAATGGAGTTTATTCGGGGTTCGGAAATTATTTTGACGGGTATGAAAATATCAGGAAGAGTCAGGAGTATGCCGGACAGTGGGAGGGGGAACTGACAGATGAAGTTTTGCAGGATATGGTAAGCGATTATCAGCGGATGATTCGTGAGGCGGTGTCTGCACACAGTGCGGGCGATACGGAGAGGGAACATGACTATATCGAACAATCCCGCAGGACGGATGAGAGCGCGGTCGGAAGCTGGATCAAGATGCTGTATCCCGAACTGGAGGATGTTTCACAGGAGTATCCGTCACTTATGACCAGGTATGTGGAGCTTGAGAAATTAACGGGATTCTATGAGAGACGGCAGCAGAAAGTAGAAGAATTTCTGGACGTGTTCGGACATACGGAGGAAGAGAAGGACTTTCTGCTGCGGATGAATGAAAAGGTGGAGGAGCCTTACATTTATCAATGGATCGATGGATGGTCAACACTTCTTGGTTCTATGCTGCCCGATTTCGGTGTGGTCATGGCAGTATTTATTGTGATTGCACTGTCCACAGTTTTCTCGGGAGAATGGCATAACGGTACGGGAATGCTCATGTTGACGACGAAGAACGGATGGAAAGAGACTGCTTGTGCGAAAGTTTTAAGCGGCATTGCATTTACGGTAGAACTTTTCTTAGTGGTTGCCATGGGAGCCATAGCAGCGCAGCTTATTTATTTAGGGACGGCAGGCTGGGATATGCCAATCCAGTATATCAAGATCATTGCGGTTGCACCGATGAATATGCTGCAGGCGGAAATTTATGAGTATGCGTATACGCTGCTTGGGGCCATCGGTCTGGCAGTGTTTGTCATGTTTTTTTCAGCGGTAACTAAGAATAATTTTATTGCGCTGGTCTGCAGTCTGGCGGTGGTATATCTGCCCGGGACCGTGGAAAATTATATGCCGCTGTCGGTACAGAGATGGATGGATCTGTTACCCCTCGCCGGAAGTTCGACGGATATTTTCAGGACGAATGTATTTCATCTGTTCGGACAGATCATATGGTCGCCATGGCTGCTCATTACGGTTCCGGTGCTGCTCGGCTGCGCGTTTATTCCGTTTACGGTGGGAAGATGGGCGCGGAGATTGAAGAGATAGACGTTAATATGTCCTCAACCGGCAAATAAAAAGCGAAGATTTTTTGGGCCATATTGAAAAAATTTGTAAAAGTGTCTATAATATAGTTCAGTAGGGTTTTGTCAGGCATGAGATACATATATATGCCCTGAAATCAAATTCGTTTGAGATGGAGGTTTGCTATGAGGTTAGTTACACGTTCGGATTTTGACGGGCTTGCATGCGGAGCATTATTAAAGGAAGCGGGCATTATTGATCATTGGAAGTTTGCACATCCTAAAGATTTGCAGGACGGACTGATTGAGATCACAGAAGATGACTGCCTTGCCAATGTCCCCTATGTGGAGGGCTGCGGATTATGGTTTGATCATCATTCCAGTGAGCATGAGAGATTACAGTTACAAGGTAAATATAAGGGAGAGAGCCGTATTACACCTTCCTGCGCCAGAATTATCTATGAGTACTATGGCGGCAGAGAAAGATTCCCGCAGTTTGACGATATGATGGAGGCGGTTGATAAGGTTGATTCCGGCAACCTTACCATTGATGAAATTCAGAATCCTAAGGGGTGGATTCTCGTCGGATATCTGATGGACCCCAGAACCGGACTTGGACGTTTCCGCAATTTTACGATTTCCAATTATCAGCTTATGGAGAAATTGATCGATGCGTGTCGTACGATGTCCACAGATGAAATTTTAAATCTGCCGGATGTCAAGGAACGTATTGAGGTTTATAATGAGCAGACTGAGAAATTCAAGGAGATGGTTACAGCGCATACCGAGGTGCGCGGTAATGTAATTATCACGGACTTAAGAGGACTAGACATTATCTATACGGGTAATCGGTTTATGATCTACAGCATGTATCCGGAACAGAATATCTCTGCATGGATTGTTAACGGTAAAGGCGGTCTCGGCTGTTCGGCGGCAGTCGGCTACAGTATTATCAATAAGACCAGCGACGTAAATGTAGGAAGTCTCATGCTGAAATACGGCGGCGGCGGCCACAAGAAAGTCGGCACATGTCAGTTCAGCGATGAAAATATGGCGGAGGATCTCCCGAAGATGCTGGATGAACTTTGCGAGATGGCGAATGCCTAGAGGATAATCGATATTGAAATGTCAGCTTGGAAGATCGGACAATTCGATTTCCGGCTGGCGGTCAAACGGCGATATGCCCCCATAATTGAAGGGTGTATCGCCGTTAGTGGATTACGGACGGGGGATACACATTATGACATTTGATTTAAAGAAAGATGGCAAAAGAATTATTATTATATGTCTGGCATCGGCAATCATGGCAGTCAATATTAAGACGTTTGTCAGTACAGGCGGGTTATATCCGGGCGGTGCTACGGGTCTGACAATATTGATCCAGAGTATCTGCAAGATGTTTCTGCATATTACGATTCCGTATACGCCCGTCAATCTGCTGTTGAATGCGGTGCCGATCTATATCGGATGGCGTTTTATCGGCAAGAAGTTTACGCTGTATTCCTGTATCTCCATCCTGGTGACAAGTATTATGACTGATATGATACCGGAGGTCGCTGTCACATACGATATTCTTCTGATCAGCATATTTGGCGGTATCATCAGCGGGTTCGCAATCAGCCTGTGCCTGTCCATGAATGCCACGACAGGAGGCTCGGATTTTATCTCCATCTATCTGTCAGAGAAAAAAGGTGTCGATGCATGGAATTTTATTCTGGCATTTAATGTGGTTATCATTATGATTGCCGGAGTACTGTTCGGTTTCGACAAGGCATTGTATTCCATCATATATCAGTACGCTTCCACACAGATGCTGCATATGCTTTATAAGAGATATCAAAAACAGACGCTGTTTATCGTGACAAATAAAGCAAACGATGTCTGCAAGGCGATCAATACGGTCAGCATGCATGGAGCGACGATCATGAGCGGCGAGGGCTCCTATGAACACGAGAAGAGGAAAGTGGTATACTCCGTCGTGTCCAAGGAGGAGAGTAAAGAAGTGATAGCAGCCGTGAAGAAAGCGGATGAAAGCGCTTTCGTCAATGCAATCAGGACAGAAGAGCTGGCGGGAAGATTCTATTATAGGCCGAATGAGTAACCGTTTGTGTCTGTCCGCCTTCTGAAGAGCCTCCTAACTCATATAGTCGCCGTTGTAACTGACGAGTACCGCATTAGTGACGCCATCCATATCTGCCAGCGTATTGATAAAATCTGTGTTGTCGCTTTTCAGACGGATCTCGGCATTCAGTTCAATGGCGCCTTTTTGTACTGTTTTGCTTTTCACGACGAGGCGGGTGACTTGCGTTTCCAAGTATTCTTTCGCCCGGCGTTCGCTGTCCTGATCCGTGCAGTTTAGGACAACGATATAAGGATTAAAGTGAGATTTCCTGTTGACGAAAATCAGTAGGAAAACGCCGATCAGCACGCTGCCGATAACCGCTAAGGGGATCAGACCTGCGGCGAGGACGATTCCTACCGCGATCGACCAGAATAGGAAAGCAATGTCCAGAGGTTCCTTGATGGCAGCACGGAAACGGACAATGGATAGAGCACCGACCATACCGAGGGAAAGAACGACATTGGAGGTTACCGCGAGAATTACCAGTGTTGTGATCATAGTGAGAGCCACCAGCGTTACGCCGAATCCCGAGGAGTACATGACGCCTGAGAAAGTCTTTTTATAGACAAAAAAGATAAACATACCCAGCCCAAAAGCAAGAATCAAGGCGAGAGTCATGTCAAAAAGGCTTATGCTGGTTACATTTTCTAAGAAACTTGATTTAAAAATATCATTAAAAGTCATAGTGTTTTCTCCATTACAATGAAATAGTTTGTTATGTCACGTCAACCGTAAATTCGACATGCCGCATATTTTGAAAAGGCCTGTGTGCGACATCCGTCCAGTTGTACAATTTCCCGAATCAGATCTGGCAGATAGTCATCCCATTTTACTTCCAGAATAATAGGGGCGTTGCCTGCGGGGATCGTGATACAGTCAGGGTTCAGAAAATCCGTACACCGCAGTCCGGTCCGAATATCATAATCGATCGTGACGCGGACATTGCCTGCGGGAAAAATAAACGGTTCTCTGATGTAATCCACGATTGTCTTAGGGCGTAGCCGCTGGAAAGACATTTTGTCATGCAGCTCTTTCACAAGGAGCTCTTTACTCTCGGACATCCACTTACAGTTACCGTCTACGATTGCCTGCGCTTCCTCTGCTGTTAAGACGGCGGACTCTTTGGTGCCCAGTCCGTCAAGTTTACTCTTTTTTTCCAGATGAATCAGGGAAGGGTCCCGGTTGTAGTAGCGGATGCGGAATTTCTCGCGCCGGCTTATGCCGTCCAGCTTCTCCCGCAGAGCCTTGTCCGACAGATTGTCGAAGTACAGGCTTCGGATCATGTAGCGTCCGTCGATGGCGTGTGCGTCCGGTCGTGTTACTGCCCGCAGCCGCTGCCGCAGGGTGATCACAT
>CAMWMS010000193.1 GCA_947175435.1 uncultured Lachnospiraceae bacterium
TTTGGCAGGAATGGGCGATGATGAGGACTTATCGGAGATTAATGATCTGTTAGAAAAATCGGACCGGGGTATGGATTCAGATGATGATATGCTGGCCATGTTGGGCGGTGTTACGGATAGCGGTGACGACGATGGTTTTGATCTTTTTGGAGGAGAGGAAATCGTTGAGGGAGAACCTGAGAATATTCGGGAGATTACACCGGAAGAATTAGAAGAGCGGGAGAACCTCAAATCAAAGAAACAGAAGAAGAAAGCGGAAAAAGAAAAAAAGAAGAAGGAAAAACTCGCAAAGAAAGCTGCAAAGAAGGCCGCAAAGAAGGGCTCTGGTCAGGTAGACGCCAACGAAGAGGGAATCGACGAGTTGAACAGTCTGCTGGAAGGCATGTCCGAAGCAGAAGATAAACCCAAAAAGCAGGGATTATTCAGTAGATTCATTGAGTTTTTACTGGAGGAGGACGAAGATGAAGATCTGAACGATAGTGTTGACGATCTGGGCGATGGCGGACCGATGATCGGCAACATTTCCGAAGAGAATAAAGCACTTCTGGCGGAACTTAAAGCAGAGGATAAGATGAACGCCAAGAAGAAAGAGAAAGCAGATAAGAAGGGTAAGAAGAAAAAAGGCAAGAAAGGTGATGAAGCGTCCTCCGAGGGAGGGGAAGAAGGCGCAGAGGCTAAGCCTAAGAAGCAGAAGAAAGAGAAGAAAAAGAAACAAAAGGATGAAGAGGAAGAGCTCAAAGTACCGGAGAAGAAGCTTTCAAAGAAGAAAGTTATATCAGTCTTTTTGTTCTGCGCCACAATAGCGGCTTGTATCGTTGTAGTTACTATGTTACTGCCGGAACAGATGGCGAAACAGGAAGCACGCGTAGCGTTTGATCATGCCCAGTATGAACAGGTATATGAGCAGTTGTACGGACGCGAGCTGAGTGAGGAAGACGAGGTATTGCTTCAGAAGAGCAGTGTAATCCTGCAAGTGAAACGTAAACTCAATTCCTACGAGAATTATATTAAGATGGATATGCCGCTTGAGGCATTGAATGCTTTACTGGAAGGTGTAAATCGTTATCAGAATCTGTGGGACGATGCCGAATTCTATCGTGTGAGCGGTGAAATGGATGAGATATATGGTCAGATTCTTGATGCGTTATCGAACCAATATGGATTGTCGGAAGCAGATGCGCTGGATATTCTGGGATCGGGTGATAATGTAACATATTCTCAGAGATTACGAGCGATTGTCTATGGGGATACATTTGGCGATGGGGATGGCGCTATGCCGGAAGTGAAACAGGATGTACTTCCAGAGGAAGAAGAGATCATTGACAGACTGCAAAATACGGATGAAACAGAAGAAGCAGAAAGCAATGAGATCTTGTAACACAGTATATAAGTTGTGAGAGCGTGGTAGAAACAGGAGCAGGACAAAGAATGGTTGCAATAATTGATTACGATGCCGGAAACATCAAAAGTGTTGAGAAAGCAATGCTGGCATTGGGGGAGAGCGTCAGAATAACAAGAGAGCCGGAAGAGATTCTGTCCGCGGACCATGTTATTTTGCCGGGAGTCGGTGCCTTCGGTGATGCCATGAATAAAATACATCAGTATCATCTGGCTGATGTGATCCGGGAGGTTGTAGACAGAGGGACCCCTTTTCTTGGAATCTGTCTCGGACTGCAGTTACTGTTTGAGGGCAGCGAGGAGAGTGAAGGAGTAGACGGACTTGGAATTCTGCGGGGGAAGATCGTTAGACTTCCCGAAACGCAGGGACTTAAGATACCGCATATCGGCTGGAATTCACTTAAATTTCCTAATAAAGGCAGATTGTTTGCGGGAATTTCGGAGGAGGCTTATGTATATTTCGTCCATTCCTATTATCTGCAGGCAGAAGACGCGCAGATTGTTACTGCGTCGACGGAATATGCAGCGCATATACATGCTTCCGTAGAGGATGGCAATGTGTTTGCCTGCCAGTTTCATCCGGAGAAAAGTTCGGATGTAGGTATGACGATCCTGAAAAATTTTCTCAGTATTTCCAAATAATGGGAATGGAATAAGGTAAACGCAGATGCATACAAAGAGAATAATTCCCTGCCTGGATGTGAAGAACGGCAGGGTGGTTAAAGGCGTTAATTTCATAAATTTTAAGGATGCAGGTGATCCGGCGGAGGTCGGCGCTGCCTATGACAGATCGGGCGCGGATGAACTCGTGTTTTTGGATATTACGGCCTCTTCCGACGCGCGGGCTACGGCGGTGGAGATGGTACGCAAGGTCGCGGAAAGGGTGTTTATTCCTTTTACCGTAGGAGGAGGAATCCGTACGGTCGAGGATTTCAGGGCGATCTTAAGAGAGGGAGCGGATAAAGTATCCGTCAACTCGGCGGCAATCATGAATCCGCAGTTGATTTCTGATGCAGCGGATAAGTTTGGCAGTCAGTGCGTTGTGGTTGCGATTGATGCAAAACGCCGTCCGGGCGGAAGCGGATGGAATATTTATAAGAACGGCGGACGCATAGATATGGGGATCGATGCCGTAGAGTGGGCGATGAAAGCCGATAGTCTGGGTGCGGGAGAGATCCTGTTGACCAGCATGGATGGTGACGGGACAAAAGAGGGATATGATCTGGAACTGACAAAGGCCATTGCGGAAAATGTGTCGATTCCGGTCATAGCTTCCGGCGGTGCGGGCACAATGGAGCATTTCTACGAGGCATTTGCGGTGGGTAAGGCGGATGCCGCACTGGCAGCATCTTTGTTCCATTTTAAAGAGATGGAAATTCGGGATCTAAAGCAATATCTAAGGAAGAAGGGAATTTCCGTAAGGTTGTGATTTCACGACATGATAATCTCAAAAAAATATAGGCGGGAGATACGGATTATGGCAATGCTGAGTAATGATTGGGCGGCAGCGCTGGACGGGGAATTTCACAAGGCGTACTATAGGGAACTTTATACTTTTGTAAAGGAAGAATACAGTAAAAAAGTGATATATCCGCCGGCGGATGAGATTTTCAATGCATTTCATTTTACGCCGCTGCAGGAAGTGAAGGTGCTTCTGTTAGGCCAGGATCCTTATCACAATGAGCATCAGGCACATGGTATGAGTTTTTCGGTGCCGCAGGATCAGAAAGAGATACCGCCGTCTTTACAGAACATCTATCAGGAGCTCCATGAAGATCTTGGATGTTATATTCCTAACAACGGTTATCTGAAGAAGTGGGCTGATCAGGGAGTGCTTTTGCTCAATACGGTACTTACGGTGCGTGCGCATCAGGCCAATTCCCATCAAGGTAAAGGATGGGAGCAGTTTACGGATGCTGTGATTGAGGCAGTGAATGCACAGGATCGTCCGATCGTATATTTGTTATGGGGGCGTCCGGCGCAGAGTAAGATTCCGATGCTGACAAATCCGAAGCATTTGATCCTGAAAGCTCCCCATCCGAGTCCGTTGTCGGCTTACCGCGGCTTTTTCGGGTGCAGGCATTTCAGTCAGTGCAATGATTTTCTGAAGGAAAACGGTGTAGAGCCTATTGACTGGCAGGTTGAGAATATTTAAAATATTTTCCGAAAGGATTTAAGAGCTTTAGTGACTGATGCCTGTTTCATATAATGTGAGGCAGGCATTTTATTTTGTTTGAAAGACCTTGGTATATATCGAGTTCGCGAAGCGAATCTCGCAAAGTTAATTCCGCAGGAATTTACTTTTTTTATTCTATAGGAAATTGTTCATTCATGCACGAGTTTGCGAAGCAAATCTCGCAAAGTTAATTCCGCAGGAATTTACTTTTTTTATCAAAAATATTGATTACTGATATGCGCACAATCATATTTACAGATTATATATCACAGTGTTAAGATATATCCGACATACTAAAACAGAAAAGCTGAAGCGTAAGAGCAGCAAAATGAAAAGCAAAAGAGAGGAGTCGTGTTCTAAAAATGAAAAAAGTACCGTTTGTGACAAAGGAACAGGTAGAGGAGATCGTGAAAACTTATCCGACGCCTTTTCATATCTACGATGAAAAAGGAATCAGAGAAAATGTGGAGGCAGTGAAGGAAGCCTTTGCCTGGAATAAAGGATTTAAGGAATATTTTGCAGTGAAGGCATGTCCCAATCCTTTTCTGATTCAAATTCTGCATGAGTACGGGGCAGGCTGTGACTGTTCATCGATGACGGAGCTGATGATGAGCAATGCACTGGGAATTAACGGCCATGATATTATGTTTTCATCGAATGATACCCCTGCGGAAGAGTATGCATACTGCGAGGAAGTGGGTGGAATTATCAACTTAGATGACATTACGCATATTGAGTTTGTGGAGAAGATTCTGGGAAAACTTCCTGAAACGATGAGCTGTCGATACAATCCGGGCGGGGTGTTCCGGATGAGTAACGGAATCATGGACAATCCTGGGGATGCCAAATATGGCTTCACCACGGAGCAGTTGTTTGAGGGATATCGGATTCTGAAAGAAAAAGGTGTGAAGCATTTCGGGCTCCATGCATTTCTCGCCAGTAATACGGTGACCAATGAATATTATCCTGAGCTGGCCAGGCAACTCTTTGAGGTGGCTGTAAAGATCAGGGATGAGGTCGGCGTAGAGCTGGAGTTTATCAATCTCTCTGGCGGTGTGGGGATTCCTTATACACCGGATCAGACGGGGAATGATATCCGTAAGATCGGCGAGGGAGTGCGTCGGGTGTATGAGGAAGTACTTGTAGCAGCCGGGATGGATAGCGTGGCAATTTACACGGAAATGGGTCGTTTCATGATGGGGCCTTATGGTGCATTGGTGACGCAGGCGATTCATGAGAAGCATACCCATAAGGAATACATCGGCGTGGATGCCTGTGCGGTCAATCTGATGCGGCCTGCGATGTACGGCGCATATCACCATATTACCGTACTCGGTAAGGAGGAAGAGGCGTGCGACCATAAATATGATGTGACGGGTTCTTTGTGTGAGAATAACGATAAATTTGCCATTGACAGAATGCTGCCGGAAATCGATATGGGTGATTATCTGGTGATTCATGATACCGGTGCCCACGGGTTTGCGATGGGGTATAATTATAACGGCAAACTCAAATCGGCGGAATTGCTATTAAAGGAAAACGGTGATGTGCAGTTGATCAGACGGGCGGAGACACCGAAAGATTATTTTGCGACATTTGACTGTTTTGATATTTACCATGTGTTAGAGGGACAAAAGACGAAATAAACAGAACGGAAGTTCCGAGTATGATTATTTTTATTTTTATGCTATAATCTTCCTATAGTCACTAAGGAGGATGAACA
>CAMWMS010000194.1 GCA_947175435.1 uncultured Lachnospiraceae bacterium
ATGTTCATGGTCTTTTTGCGTTTCAGGTCTTTTTTCAATATCCTCCAGAACATAGCGTATACCTCTTTTCCTGTGTTTTATTTTCTCCACCTTCTGAGCATAGCATAGAAATTCTTAACAAGTCTTTAACTTTTGACAGTACATAAAAAAGCAACCACCTAGTCACCTAAATGATTGCATACAAATTCAAATTTATTAAGTTTCTTTTGCTAAAGCTTCATTCCATCTAATATCTCCTCTTATCTTTCAACTCCTGATACAACACCTTATAATTCTCATACCGCACCGTGCTGATCTTCCCCTCCACCACAGCCTCCTTGACGCCGCAGGACGGTTCGCTGATATGGGCACAGCCGCTGAACTTGCAAAAGGGTTCATACTGCACGAATTCCGGGTAATACTGTCCCAGCTCTTCTTTCGTAATCTCGGAAATATCAAGCGCCGTAAATCCGGGTGTATCCATAATATAAGTTTCCTCACCCAGCGCTATGATCTCCGAGTGTCTTGTGGTGTGTTTTCCTCTGTCTATCTTAGCGCTGATCTCCCCGGTCTCCATGTTAGCTTTCGGCGCCAGTCTGTTGATCAGTGAGGATTTGCCTACCCCGCTTGGTCCCGCCACAGTGGTGGTCTTGCCGCTCAACAGTTCTTTTACCTGTTCTAACCCTTCATTCTCCAACGCACTGATAAACAGGACATGATATCCGCAGGTTTCATAAGACTGCCTGAGTGCTTCCTTCTCCTGTGCGGAGGCTATGTCCTGTTTGTTAAAGCATATGATGGTGGGCAAATTCTGCCGCTCCATACGGATGAGAAATCTGTCCAGAAGATTGAAATTAGGATTCGGCTTCACAATGGCAAAAATTATCATTGCCTGATCCACGTTAGCAACCGCCGGGCGGATCAGGGCGCTTCGTCTGGGAAGAATTTCACTGATGTTACCCAGTCTCTCACCTTCATCCAATACATCCATAACCACATCGTCACCCACAAGCGGCTTTACATGATCTTTTCTGAAAATCCCTTTAGCCTTACATTCATAGGTCCCGTGTCCTTCCACATAGACATAATAGAATCCCGCGATACCTTTAATGATCTTCCCCTGCATGAACCTCTTCCTATTCCTGTGCAAACTGAATCTCTCTTGTCACTGTTTTCTCTTCGGAAACAGGATTCGTCGTCACTGTCTCTCCTGTCTCGGGATCTGTCGTGGTCGTTGCTTCCCTCTCCGCCGTAAAATGAAAGGTAATCACACCGCTTGGCGATTTGATTCCCGTGTAATTAACCGCTACCGGAAAGGAAGATGTCTGCGTACTTAAAAGCTGTGTGCCGTCCGCTGTGGTAACCGTCACGTTGACGGACATCCCGGTCCGATAATCCGGATCTTCCGTCGGCGCGGTAATGCCTTCAGAATACCGATAGGTTACATCGGAAGGGCCGATACTTATTTTCAAGTCGATGGGCGTTCCGGCATCCACATAGGAGCCCACCGAATAACTCTGATAACATACTTTATCTGTCAGCGAAGCATCTTCGTTGTTTACCTGTGAGACTGTTCCCACTGCCAGACCGCTCTCATTCAGGCTCACCGTGGCATCCATTTCCGTCATACCGATCACATCGGGCACTCTGACCTTACTCTCCTCCGCACCCTGACTTACACGGAGTGTGATGGAAGAACCCGACGGCGCCTTCGTATCCGCCTCGGGTGACTGGGAGATCACATATCCGCTCTCCACCTCTGCGTCATAGCTTTCTGTCACATTAACCACAAATCCCGCCTGTTCAAGAATGGACGTTGCCTCCGATCTGGACTTGCCGGTTACCGCGGGAACTTCTACCCCGTCGGTTCCCTGTGCCACGGTCATCACGATCACCGTATTTTTACTAATCATATTGCCCGGTGCCACACTTGTAAGACCGTCCTGTGAAGCGGCTCGCAGAACTGTGCCTACTTCATAAGCGCTGTTCTCCTCATATTTAATCTCCGGTGTCAGCCCCAGCTCCAACAGTGCGCGCTTGGCGTCCTCCACGTTCATGCCGACTACCTGAATCATCGCTACCTGTTCTACTTCTTCCTGTGACTCCTTATCATCCTCGGAAGTGCCGAACTGGAACACACCCACGGCTCTTCCCACAAGGAAGATCACGATACAGCCGATCAGAAGTGCCGCCACTACCGCGAGGATCGTGGTGATTTTCTCCATCTTGGGATCATAGTCATCCTCGTCTTCTTCCCAGTCCTCGTCTTCTTCCTCATCGTCCTCTTCTTCATAATAGCGCTCGCTGTTTTTCTTCAGTCTCATGGCCTCATCCATGGAGTCTCTTCGGTCAGACTGTCTCTTAATCTGCGCCATATCCCTGTCCGTAATCATTCTGGTGGAAGCTTCCTCATCCGGATCAACCACCTTGACAAAATCTTCATCAGGATTGATCAGCGACTGTTTTAAATCCGCAACGAGCTCCGCCATGGACTGATATCTTCTGTCCGGGCTCTTCTGGCAACACTTGCATACGATCTGCTCCACACTGATCGGAATCTCCGACACGTAGTCCCTCGGGGAAGGCATTTCTTCCTGTATATGTTTGATCGCGATCGCTACCGTAGTCTCCCCGTTGAAAGGCACCCTGCCCGTGAGCATCTCAAACATCGTGATACCCAGGGAATAAATATCACTCTTCTCGTCACTGTAACCGCCCCTTGCCTGTTCCGGGGAAGTATAGTGCACCGAACCCATGACATTAGAGGTGATGGTGTTACTGGTAGCCGCCTTGGCAATACCGAAATCCGTCACCTTAACTTTGCCTTCTTTAGAAATAATAATGTTCTGCGGCTTGATATCGCGATGAATAATGTGATTATTATGTGCCGCCTCGATGCCCATAGACACCTGAATCGCGATACTGATTGCCTCTTTGACGGACAATCTCGCTTTCTTCTCGATATATTTCTTTAATGTGATGCCATCTACCAGTTCCATTACGATGTAGTGGATACCACCCTCTTCTCCGACATCATACACATTGACGATATTCGGGTGCATGAGTCCTGCCGCCGCCTGCGCCTCGATTCTGAATTTGGATACAAAATTCGCATTCTCGCCGAACTCCTGCTTCAACACCTTAACCGCAACAAACCGGTTCAGTTTATGATCTTTTGCTTTATATACATCTGACATACCGCCGGTGCCGATCTTTTCTAAGATCTCGTATCGGTCGCCTATCATCATTCCTATCTTAATCATGTTTCACCTCGTCTGCTAACGGTTCAATAACAATCACGGAAATATTATCTTTACCGCCGTTGTGGTTGGCTGTTCTCACCAATTCTTCTACCTTGTCCTTAAGACTTCCGTCCCCTGTCAGGATCTGATGTATCGTCTCGTCTTCCACCATATTCGTCAACCCATCAGAACAAAGCAAAACCATGTCTCCCGCTCGCAGTTCCAGATCAAAAAAATCTGCCTCTACATAATCTCTGGCGCCGATCGCCCTGGTAATAATATTTTTATCCGGATGATTTCTCGCGGTTGCCCTGTCTATGCCGCCCATCCGCACCATCTCTTCCACCAGTGAATGATCCTGCGTGATCTGTTCTATCCTGTCGCCTACAACATAAAGCCGGCTGTCTCCTACATTGGCCACCTCCAGATATCTTCCCATACAGGTTGCCACCACTATCGTAGTGCCCATGCCGTTATATGCCGCCTCATGACTTGCCAGCTCACGAATGCGTGCATTTGCCTTCTCAATGGCCCTGTCCAGAATCCTGACAGGATTTTTTTCAAAAGAAATACTGATCTCCTCCACTACGGTCTCCACCGCATAGCGGGAAGCGTAATCCCCGGCATTGTGTCCGCCCATACCGTCCGCTACAATAAACACATTAGGCAGATTTCCGATGGGAGTTTCTGACAGATAGATAAAATCCTGATTCACTTGTCTTTTCTGTCCGATATCCGTTATCGCATAGGACCTAAGCACCGTATCTTCCTCCGTTTGCCATAATTTACTCTTTCGGTTCCGACTTCATGTATCTGCGCCTCAACTGACCGCACGCACCGTCGATATCCCGACCCATTTCCCTTCTAATAGTAACATTAATTCCATTTTTTTCAAGTTTATTTTTGAACGCATTCACCGCACACCGCTCAGACTGCCTGTAATCACGCTCCTTGATCGGGTTAACAGGAATCAGATTCACATGAATGCCCCGCCTGCCGATCAGGTTCGTAAGCTGCCTCGCATCCTCATCCGTGTCGTTCACTTCCTTTACCAGACTGTACTCAAATGTGATCCGTCTGCCCGTCTGTTCAAAATAGTAATCGCACGCCCCGATCAGTTCCCGTAAAGAATACTGATTGGCAATGGGCATGAGCTGCCTGCGCTTGTCATCCGTCGCCGCATGCAGGGACAAAGCCAGCGTAATCTGCAGCCGTCTGT
Organism: uncultured Lachnospiraceae bacterium; assembly: GCA_947175435.1. Lineage (GTDB taxonomy): Bacteria > Bacillota > Clostridia > Lachnospirales > Lachnospiraceae > UBA3282. The sequence goes on from CAMWMS010000194.1 coordinate 4,441, forward strand.
CAGCGAGCTGTCGCATCCGCGGCACGATCCCGCAGGTGGACACGGTAACGTTCCTCTGGCTGATATGCAGTCCGTTCTCGTCCGTCAGAAGCGCAATGAACCGCAGCAGATTATCATAATTATCCATCGGCTCCCCGCTTCCCATGACCACCACGTTAGAAACCCGCTCTCCTGTCTGTCTGGTAATCGCATAGATCTGGTCGAGCATCTCAGAAGGCAGGAGATTCCGCTCCAGCCCGTCCAACGTGGAAGCGCAGAAACGGCAGCCCATACGGCACCCTACCTGTGAGGAAATACAGACGGAATTGCCGTGCTGATAGCGCATAAAGACACTCTCCACCGTATTGCCGTCCGCCAGTTCAAACAGATACTTTCTCGTGCCGTCTGACTTTGATTCCTGCACACGGCATATTTGCAGCGCCGTATAGTCATAGCGTTCCCTGCACTTATCCGCCAGCGCCTTAGGGATATTCGTCATTTTCTCATATCCTGCGGCCTGTTTCTTATGCATCCACTCATACATCTGATCTGCCCGAAAAGATTTCTCGCCCATGGCCGACATCTCTTCCTTAAGCTGAGCTAAAGTGAATGACTTGATATCTCTAGTGTTCCCTGTTTCCATGATATCTATCTCTGTTTCATCTTTCTTCCCTGTGTCCTGCCAAACGCAGCAGGTGCGCAGAGCTGATTCATTAACTTCCGGTTATACTTGACTTTTTCTGCGCAGCTTGGCTAAGAAGAACCCGTCGGTTCCGTGTACGCCGGGCAGAAGCTGTACATATCCTCTGTCTGCTTCCTCCCGAAGCTCTTCCGGCAGTTCCTGCGCCATGCTCACCGGCTCCATAT
>CAMWMS010000195.1 GCA_947175435.1 uncultured Lachnospiraceae bacterium
AGCCTACACCAAAAAAAATTGACATGCAGAAAGGGGGAGCTTTATGAATGCGATCCAAATTTCAAACTTAACCAAATATTACGGAAAATCCAGAGGGATCATTGACCTAAGCCTGACGGTGCAGGAGGGAGAATTCTTCGGCTTCATCGGGCCCAACGGCGCGGGTAAATCCACAACGATCCGCACACTGCTGGGGTTGATCTCTCCCGATTCCGGTTCCGCACAGATTCTCGGCATGGACATCCGTAACGATCGGGATGCCGTCTTATCCAAGGTCGGCTACCTACCTTCAGAAGCAATATTTTATTCGGGTACAAAGGTCAAAGATATTCTAAAGCTATCCTCCGACCTGCGGAAAAAAGATTGTTCACGGGAGGCCGCCGTCCTATGTGACCGCCTGCAGCTTAACCTGTCCCGCAGAGTATCGGAATTATCCTTCGGAAACCGCAAGAAAGTAGCAATCGTCTGTGCACTTCAACACACACCGGATCTCTTAATCTTAGACGAGCCTACCAGCGGTCTTGATCCGCTGATGCAACACGAATTTTTTACCATTCTGGCAGAAAGAAACCGACAGGGCACAGCTATATTTCTTTCAAGCCATATCCTGTCGGAGATTCAACACAACTGTACAAGAGCCGCCATTATCCGCGAAGGACGCATCATTGCCTGCGACAACGTAGAGGCTTTGTCCAAGACCAATGCCAAACGGGTTACGGTTCAGGGAAATGTATCGGTTCATCCATCTGAATTCATCCGCAATCTTGAGGAATCAAACGGTACTACAAGCTTTCTTTACAGCGGCGATATCAAACAACTACTTAAGACTCTCAGCGAAGGGGAAATAACCGATCTTTCCATATCGGAACCGGATCTGGAAGAAATCTTTATGCACTACTATGAATCTTCTCAAGATAAGAAAGGAACCGAGACGTTATGACATTGATAAAACATGAATTAAAGCAGGGTTGGAAATCCCTGTTGATCTGGACGATCTCCATTGGATTTTTTGTCGCCATATGTGTATCTATGTATCCGGAAATGGAGAGCGAAATGGAAGGCGTAAACGACATGTTTTCCTCCATGGGTTCATTTACCGCTGCTTTCGGTATGGATCGGCTGAACTTCGGTACACTAATCGGCTTCTATGGCGTCGAATGCGGTAATATTTTAGGTCTGGGCGGGGCTTTCTTCGCCGCACTGCTGGGAATCAGCGCACTTGCTAAAGAAGAAAAAGAGCGAACAGCGGAATTTCTGCTGACCCATCCGGTGAACAGGGTACGCATTATTACGGATAAGCTGGCATCTGTTGTACTGCAAATATTGATTATGAATATCGCTATATTTATACTATCTATCACGTCCATAGCTGCAATCAGTGAAGATATTCCTTGGAATGAAATTGGCCTGCTGCATTTGTCATATTTCTTAGTGCAAATTGAGTTGGCATGTATCTGCTTCGGAATTTCCGCTTTTATGAGGCATGGCAGTCTTGGGATCGGACTTGGAATCGCCACAGTCATGTATTTTCTGAATATTGTCGCTAATATCACAGAGAATGCGGAGTTTTTAAAATATATCACTCCTTTCGGATATGCCGAGGGGGCCGATCTTATTGCCGATATGAGCCTGGATATCGGAAAGATCATACTCGGAATGGCATTTGCCATAATCGGAATTATCTCAGCATATATAAAATACAGCCGTAAAGACATTTACTGATATCTGTGTAAATTTTCTTAAATGAAAAGACCTAAATCCAACGGATTTAAGTCTTTTTATACATATCTTGAAATATCTTACCCAAACTGCAGAAAATTCTTAAGTATATGGTCTTCATGCCGCAGGATAATCGCCGAAGTCGCCGGCAGTGTCACCGTAACCTTACCGGATACGACCGGATACTCCTTCTCTTCCGTCGTATATCCCTCTGCGGTAGTCAGCATAAGCTGCTTCATCGTGCACTCCCTCGGAACACCCAGATACCATACCGTCAATTCTTTCGTAATTTCATAATCATTGTTGTTGACCAGGATCACCGACTGTCCCTGCCTCGTGAATCTGCCGTAGCCGATCACGTTGTAATCCCCTTCTATATATTTCAGAGATCCTGTCAGAAACTCTTTGTGCTCCTTATGAATCTTGATGATCTCTTTGTGGAACTCTATTAGTTCATGATCTTCATGCCCCCAGGGATAAGTACGTCTGTTATCGGGGTCTGTGAACCCACATACGCCTGCCTCGTCACCGTAATACACTGTCGGCGCTCCGGGCCAGGTCATCTGGATCACCACCGCTTCCCGCATGACCGCCTTATTAACTCCGGTGTTCGCCGCCTCCGGGCCAAGCGTATTTGTTCTGCCAACCTTACGATTCGTTCTGGTCAGAAACCGGGAATGATCATGATTGGATAACTCATTCATGGCTACCTGTAGCGATGGCGTCGTGAAGCTGGCGCTGTGATGCTGCATTGCACCCCAGAAACTATCCGCGTTACCTCTTAAGTCTTCTCTATAGTCATCGCTGTGTTTCTGCATGCCCGTCAGGAACCATGTCACCGGTTCCATAAAAGCATCGTAGTTCATAACCGTATCCCACTCGTCTCCCTGCAGCCAATCCAGCGGACTGCCGTAATGCTCCGCCAAAATAATGGCATCGGGATTCACCATTTTGACTGTTTTGCGGAATTCCTTCCAGAAGTAATGGTTGAATTCCGGAGAATGCCCCAAATCAGCCGCCACATCCAGTCTCCATCCGTCCACGTTATACGGCGGAGAAAGCCATTTTCTCGCAATATATAATACATAATCTACCAGATGCTTGGAATTCTCATAATTAAGTTTCGGAAGCGTATCATGCCCCCACCAGCCGTCATAAGAACCGTTATATGGCCATCTGTGGTTGTCATGAAATTGGAAATAATCATGATACTCGCTGTCCTGCGTGATATAGGCGCCTTTTTCGTATCCCTCCGCATGTTCGTAGATCCGCTCTCTGTCCATCCATTTATTAAAGGACCCACAGTGATTGAACACTCCGTCCAGAATAACCTTCATGCCTCTTCTATGCGCTTCTTTCACTACTTCCGCAAAAAGAGCATTGCTTGCCTCCAGATTATCCTTGTTGGATATTCGGTCTATATATCTGGTGGCAAAACGGTTCTCATGCTGATCGTGACCAAGCAGCGCACCTTCGTCATGAACGATCCTGCCGAAATGAGGATCAATATAGTCATAATCCTGGATATCATACTTATGATTAGAGGGAGAGACAAACAACGGATTAAAATATATGACATCCACACCGAGATCCTGCAGATAATCCATCTTATCCAACACTCCCTGCAGATCACCACCGTAGAACTCCCTGACACCCATTGTAGCGGGATATTTATTCCAATCTTCTACTCTGACCGTCTTATCGCCGATATACTGATACTCATTAGTCAAAACATCATTTGTGGGGTCTCCGTTATAGAAACGATCCACATAGATCTGATAAAATACCGCACCCTTAGCCCAATCCGGTGTCTTGAATCCGGGAATCAACCGGAAATGATAGTACTCGTTAATGTCTTTGCAGACACCTCTCGTATCATAATAGCAAACAATCTTCCCTGCATGCACTTCAAAATAGTACACCAGTTTCTCATTTTCTAATTGAATGGAATGGGAGTAATAATCGAACTCATTATCCGACTCCGTCTTAAGCATCAAATGTTTCTCGCCCTTGCTTACGATAAATACACGATCAATATTATTCTTAGCGGACCGGAAATGTATATTGACCTCTCCATATGCGCTCGGTTCCGGCGGACACACGTAATCCTCCGTCATATCCGAAAACAAAGCTTTCCTGTTAAATACCGGACGCATGGTGGAAATATACTGCTGATTCTTCTCCGCTTTTTGAAATAGACTGATATCCATAATCGCCGCGCCTTCCTGTAAAAACACTATATACAATTTATTTTATACTATATATTGTGGATATTCAAGGATTTTAAATGACTTACGACAACCGAACGGGTTGTATTTCGACTTTTACATTGAAAACTCGAGATACGACAAGGCATTTCTTATATGTAAAAAAGACAGTTTCAAAAACTGTCTTTTTTAGAGAAGGTATTTCTTTCTTATGGGGTATAGCAAAAAACTATATAATGTATTGGGGGTTACAAGTAGTATAATAGCATAGCACCTATTCGTCCACAATACTAAGGATTCACAAATATTACAATTTTTAATATCCGTTTTTGTACAATTTTTACAAATTCCACTGTCCCGTCACGTTTAAACCATCCAAAATCGACTCCTTAGTATCGAAAAGTGCCTCAAACTCGGCACGATTGATCTTCTCTTTTTCCAGAAGAAGCTTTGCGCAGCTGTGCAGCACATCGATGTGTTCCGAAATAATATCTTTTGCCTTACGGTAACAGTCATCAATGATTGCCTTCACTTCTTTATCGATCTCTCCGGAAATGGCTTCACTGTATTTCTTGGCATGTGCCAGATCCCTTCCGATGAACACTTCATCATCATCGTCACCGTAATTGATCACACCGATATTCTCCGACATACCATAACAGGTGACCATCCTGCGGGCAACCTTCGTTGCATGCTTGATATCCTGGGATGCACCAGCCGTAATGTCATCAAATATAATCTCCTCAGCAATACGCCCGCCCATAGATACCATGATGTCTTCCAGCATTTTTCCTTTTGTCTGGAACATCTCATCCCGCTCGGGAAGCGGCATCGTATAGCCTGCTGCGCCTGCCCCCGTAGGAATAATAGATACCATATAAACCGGTCCTACCTGCGGAAGTACATGGAACAGAATCGCATGTCCCGCCTCATGATATGCCGTGATCTTCTTCTCTTTATCGGAAATAACACGGCTCTTCTTCTCCGTACCGATACCCACCTTGACAAAGGCTTTCTTAATATCTCCCTGCTTCACAAAGGCCCGCTGATCCATAGCCGCGTTGATCGCCGCCTCATTCAGAAGATTCTCCAGATCCGCCCCCGTAAATCCGGCGGTAGTCTGTGCGATCTGCTGCAGGTTCACATCATCTCCCAGCGGTTTGTTCTTGGAATGTAGCTTCAGAATATCCTCTCTGCCTCTCACATCAGGCCGCGATACCGCAATCTTACGATCAAATCGTCCAGGTCTTAGGATGGCGGGATCCAATATATCCACACGGTTAGTCGCCGCCATCACGATAATACCCTCATTGACACCGAAACCGTCCATCTCCACAAGCAGCTGGTTCAATGT
>CAMWMS010000196.1 GCA_947175435.1 uncultured Lachnospiraceae bacterium
TTGAGGATTTAAGAGATTCCGTAGAGGGAATTCATATGAAGGAAGAGATGCGCAGGGAAGTCATCGGTACTGTCAGAGAGAGAACGGAAAAGAATGCGGAAAGCAGCGTGGCGGTCAGAAAGATCGTGAGGTGGCATAGAGCGGCGGCAGCAGCGGCAGTTCTCATCGTGGTATCGGGAGTCGTTGCCTTTCCGGTCCGGGCGTTTGTCAATTCTCTTGTGCAGGAGCGTCTGGAAGCGATGCCTAAGGAGGAAGTAGAGGCGGTCTACGATACCGCGTCGCGCAGTCAGGAAGAAGCGGACGGATTTTCCAGAGCATATACGGACAGCGAGAAGATAAGATATCAGGAGCTTGCAGAGAAGTATATGTCCGGTACATTTCCGGAAGATGAGATCCCGCAGGCGGACAGCGAGGAAGCTGTGAAGGAGGATGAACTTTGCTTTATCGTGCTGCGCAGCACTTTTCATCTGCCGGATCGGGAGCTGACAGATGAGGAGATTCTGGAGATCATAGACTTTAGTGTGAAGAGAGATTATGCATTCAGGCAGAATAGTGAGAAAGAATTTGCACAGGAGCGTGCGCAGGAGAAAGAGCTTGAGGAGAAGCAGATTGCCGATAATGTGGAAAACGGCGGCATTACACAGCAGCAGGCGGTCGAGATCGCTACAGATAAACTTTTTACTTTCTTTGAAAATAACGGTGAGGGACTGGAATTAAACAGTTATTACAGCGAGGACTTTCATGGGAAGACGGGGGAAGCGTGCTATGTTGTCACATGGGCGCATCCAGTCACGCACAAATGCTATTATATAGCACTTAGCGCACAGGACGGGCGCGTGACATGGGCGGCTCAGACAGATCCTGATTTGCAGGATGAATCTGATCTTACGATCGAGGAGGCGAAGGAGAAGATCGGTGTGCTAAGAGAATATGCGGAAGAGTTTATGGATAAGAAGGCGGAGGCTGACTATGTGAATGTCTATGCCTACTATCTGGAACATATGGACAGCGCAGTAGCGTATCGCGACGGTGTAAGATTCGTGTTCGAGATGCCGGATCACAGCGCCTACGGTGTAACTTACAGATGGGACGGTGTATTGCATACTTATGAGGAGGTCGATCTCGAAAATTATCAGGAGCGGGATGGCAAGACCAGAACTCTGCACAGCGGGGGAGAAGAGATAGAGATGATGCAGGTATTTCAGAAGCTGAGTGAAGAGTAGCGGGCTTGCAGATTGCGATGTAGAAGTGCGGCGTACAGCGCAACTGATAGAACAATACAGAGAAGTATAGAAAGATACAGGGAGCAGGAGCACCCGGTTTGTTACCGGCGCTCCTGCTTCCGATATCTGTGATATGTACTTGCGATGCACAGCGCGAAGATGATACAGGCGCAGGCAAAGACGATATAAAGCGGCAGAATTTCGCTGTGACGCCTCATGACGCTGATTTCCTCTAAGATGCCTTCAAAGATCATGTAAAACGGTGTAGCGTACAGCAGGCAGTCCGACAGGAAAACAATATAGGCAAACACGCGGAGCAGACTGTGCGAAAGCCCCAGAGAAGAGAGAAATCTGATCAGTGCCGGCTTCATAATTAAAAACAGAAAAACAGGAATGATCCAGCAGATGGCAGCCGCAAGGACGGTGTGAAAGCTGCTGCGGCAGCCCGCGGAGATGGCCAGTGTGATGGCGCACAGCTCCAGAACAGCCGTCAGGGCGAACAGCATGACTATTAAGAGATAGGTGCCGAGAGGCTGCTGCAGTATTTGGAAGCTGCCGGGATAGCTGAGGTGGCCGAAGGTGACGAGATCGGCGTTACAGCGCAGTCCGTCCCAGCCGTACACCGTGCCGTAGAGCAGCAGGTTGAGGATGGTAAAGAGAAGCCACAGGACAGCAGACAGCGTGAGGGAGGCGGCAATTTTGGCGGAGACATCCGAGTCCGGGCCTTCTTGTGTGGTGAACAGCAGCGGTTTCATCCGGGACTGTAACTCATGGGAGAAGACCGGGGAGAGGACGCACAGAAGAAGCACACTGATCAGGATCATTTCGGTATGGTACATAGCCGTGAAGTTTTCCCATCCGGCATAGTATGTCAATTGGAAACTGTCCGGAAGAGAAGTGATAAGCCGTCCCTGCTCCGTGTCGGCAAGGGGCACCACCCTGGTGGGCAGACGGTAATCGTCCCAGTCGTATGTATATCCGTCGGAAGCATATCGCATCACAAATTCATTCAGGAAATTGGAGTCTGTTAAGCCGATATACGGCTCGAATTTCTGCGGAAAGCCGTACCGGTCTATGATCTGCTGCATTTTTTCATCCGTAAGAGGTCCCTTAAATTCTTCCGTAATCTGACGATCCATCTGCACGGCTTCATAGCCGTGATATGTAACACCGTCTACCGTTGAAGTTTCCGCCAGGAGGTTCTGGAAAAAGTAGAGCAGCACAAATCCCAGTATGAACAGGAGTCCTATGGGGAATATTTTTTTATAACAAAGTTTGTATAATTCTGCTTTATATAGACGCATAATTGGTTCCTTTCATATAGTTTATAGGATTCGGGTGTCAAAGGGTGCAATCTGCCCTCTCAGCCTTTCATAAGCACCTAAAGTTAATTCCGAGGAAATTTACATTTGGTAAAATACAGATAAGCATCCTCAAGCGTCGCTTCCACCGGAACCGCATTTTCCACAGGCTTGTCTTCTGCGACAATACGCAGTTCCACCTGATCTGCCTGATTGCGCAGATTGCTGATCACATGCTGTTTGCTCAGTTCATCTGCACGGTCTTCCGGCACAAGACATTTCCACACGCAGCCTGCAGTTTCGGCAAGGAGTTGAGATTCATCGCTGATATGCATGATCTGTCCGTTCTTCATGATCATGATCTTATCTGCGATATACTCTACGTCCGACACAATATGGGTGGACAGAATCACAAGCCTGTTCTTGCCCAGAGAGCTGATGATATTTCGGAAGCGCACACGCTCGGCGGGGTCAAGTCCGGCGGTCGGCTCGTCAAGCACAAGTATCTCGGGATCGTTGAGGAGCGCTTGGGCGATGCCGACTCTGCGCAGCATGCCGCCTGAGAAAGTTTTCAGTTTATTCTTTTTAACTCCGGTAAGATCAACCAGTTCAAACAGTTCATCGATTCTGTTGCGGGCATATTCCTCCGGGAGCGCTTTGAGCGCCGCCATGTAGTTCAGGAAACGGAGTGCGCTGAAATCCCCGTAATAGCCGAAATCCTGCGGAAGATAACCTAACAGCCTGCGGTATTCGCCGCCCATCTGTGAGATCGGTACGCCGTCGCACAGGATATTTCCGTGGGTGGGTTTCAGGATGCCGCATACCATGCGCATGAGGGTGGTCTTGCCGGCGCCGTTTTCGCCCAGAAGTCCGTACACACCATGTCCCAGACGGACGTTGACATCCTGTACCGCCGTTTTGTTTTTAAATGTTTTGACCAGATTGGTCATTTCTAATTCGTGCATAAGATTTCTCCTTTATTGATTGCTGTAAAAAGCACTTTGATCTGTATTCCGAGAAGAACCGTGCCGATCATCAGTGCGATGCCCCAGATAAAGAGCATGGATTCTTCGTATAATACGGGCATGGCCGCCAGTACCGAGAAAAATACGGACAGGAAGATTCCGATGATCGCCTGCATCCACGGGCTGCGCCGGCCTGCCTCTGTGAGCAGAATGCCCAGACTGGCACACTGCGTCAGAACGAACGGCACCAGCATATACAGACCGATCTGCAGAAGCTTGATTTTCCAGTGGGAACCTGCAAACAGGATTCCCGCCGCCAGCGCTGCCAGATTGATAATGCCCGCGAGGATCATGTTATAGGCCGCCAACTGGCTGACATTAAAGAAACAGGTTTCGCTAAGTTCGGCGATCTTGGAAAAGCATGCTCGGCCGATCTGCATTATGGAGAAAGAACCGAGCACACCCGCCAGCAGCGTGGATATTGTGATCATGTAAGAACGGTCCACATCATGCAGTCCCATCATTGCCATCAGGAACAGTACGAGGAAACAGTCGGCGATGTGAAATCCCAGCATGCTGCGGTCGGCGTAACGTATCTGATTCTGCCAGATTCTCCGCCTGTCGGTCAGCAGATGCACTTCTTTATCAGAAATTGCCTGCCGCAGAACAGACAGGGTGTTTTCCTTGGCATGTTCATCGATTGGAAAAAGTGAGTCTGTATTTTCGAGTTTGCAAAGCAAATCTCGTAACTCCGCGAAGCTCAAATTTTTTTTATGATTCTTCATCCGATGTCTCCATGATTTTTCTTAAACTTTGCACACCCAGACGAAATCTGGATTTTACGGTGGAGAGATTGCAGCCTAAGATCCCGGCAATCTCGTGAAAACGCAGTTCTTCGTAAATTCGCAGGATAATGACCTCTCGCTGTTTGACGGGGAGTTTATGCAATGCATGCCATAGGAGCAGGCGGTCTTCCAGATTGTGAAGTTCCGCGTCCTCTCTACCGGCATAGGATGCCTCCTCGATACAGGCGGTGTCTTGTTTATGGTGAAAATAGTCGCGGCACAGATTGCGGGCGATGATAAGCAGATAGCCCTTCAGATTCCGGTATTCGTAGGAATCTACATATTTAATGAAGCGAAGGAACACTTCCTGCGTGATATCGTAGGAATCGGTAGCCTGTCCCGTCAGATACAGACAGAAACGGTATATTTCATCATAGTATTTTTCCACGATGGCGTTTAAAGCGTCTTTGCTTCCGCTATGAACTTTCCGGATCAGTTCTTTGTCTGTCACTTGCTTATCCTGTGCTTTCCTTGCTGTCTGTTGTCTTGTGTCAGATTCGCCGCGGTGATTACTCTGACACTTAAATAACTGATTCTATTATACAAAAGATTAATCGGGGGAAAAGTTTTTTTGTGTGGAGGGAGGTGAACTTTTTGGAGGGGAGAAGGGTTATTTTAAGCAGATGTTAAACGGGCTTAATACAAGTGTAGGGGCAGACTGCGCAAAATGTTCTCTTGTGTCGGGCTTCGTCATATGGATTTTGGTTTAGACATCTGAATTATATGGAGGCGAGGAGGAGACGATATGAGATTATATCGGATGGAATTATATAAATTGTGGCATAAGAAAGGGTTTGTGATCTGTGGAATATGTATGATATTGATTACGGGATTCTATTTTGCGACAACAGTCGGTAGTGAGT
>CAMWMS010000197.1 GCA_947175435.1 uncultured Lachnospiraceae bacterium
GTCTTTGATCAGCCTTTTTCTGTATCCTTCTTCCGAGGACTATTCCTGAAACCAAGGAAAGATAAATTGCATAATTGCCTCGGCCACATTTTGAAAACTTTGTTCCGCCACGGCTTCACTGCAATACAAAGACATAACGGCAAAATTAACACAGAATGAAATCAATCAAAACACAACCAGCCTCTCCTGCTCCACTTTATAGGTTGCATCAGCCGCAATTTCATACACTTCTTTGCAATCCGTCTCCCCCACCAGATACCCTGTGATCCTGTAATCAGCCAATCCCGTCATATAGAGTACATTGACGATATTCTTACCCTCATACGCCTCCACCCACAGAGCCACAGGCGTGTCTGCAATGCTTTCCATTTTTTCCAAAAGCATTGCAATACCCCGATTCTCTTTTTCATTGTCAGACCCTACCATTGAAAAATCCAGATAATTCAATCCATCATAATTCGCCAGCTGCCGATACCATTTGCTGTATGTTTCCTCCTGCCCATCATTGTCCAGATCACAATGATAATACGTAAGTTCATAAGCCGACTTCTGTCCCCGCGTCTGTTCTGTCGTCTGCTCTGCTTCCCCTTCTATCATCCAGCCCTCATCAAGCTGTTCCTTTATCGTGGTACATTCTTCCGTCATTCGCACCGCCGAATCCGCATAGCCGACCTCAGCCGATATCTGCCGGATTTCGTACCTTTCCGGAACCACATAAATGACCGTTTCTTCCACTCTTTTCCCATCCTCATAACAGTCCAGCGCATAACCGTTATTGATCATCCTGCCATAGTCAAAAGTGGCACGACACAGATAATTCTTTCCCTCATAGGCGATGACGCCAAAATTTTCCTCCATCTCACTAAAATCATCCGTCTTCACATAAGTTCCGTCCGGTTGTCCTTTCCAAAAAACATAGTCCGCATTGCCGGACGTACCGCCGATAAAGTGCCCGTACAACTCCCCGACAAGATCATCCGTTCCATCATTATCGCAATCCGCCTCCACCAGTGTATACCTGTAGTTAAACTTGGCGGCATCCTGCACTTTCTGCCGGATGGCCATATCCCTTTCGGCAAGTGCAAGTATCTCATCCTTTGTCAGCTCTCTTCCGATTGCCGCGCTACTCAGATACGAAGAATATTTTCCCGCCTCGCCGCTCAAAACCGCGGATGCCTCTCCTCCCCACACTTCACTTAAGATGGCGGGGTCCTTTCCCGCCGCCATCACACTGCAGATCTCATCCAAAAGTTCCTGCGGGATGATCTTCCGTTCTCCCTCCATCCTGTGTTCAATGGCGTAGACCTCCTCTGGCACCATTCCATCATAGAACTGTCCGTATAGAAGACGCACTCTGTCCTGTTGTTCCTGTTCCCATTCTTCCAAAGAAAAAGTTTCATCCAAAATAAGACGATCCGGCGTACCCGCATAGGCCCATACTCTGAGACCATCCTCCACTATGGATACGACACACTCCCTTTTCTTGACCAAAGTGCTTCCCTCCCACTGCCAGATGGCCTCCGCCTCACTTGTCGGACCCCAGTTTAGGGATGCTGCATAGGTCGTGACGCCCCAGACAGACTCCGTCTCAGGGAAACGCCGATGATACAGATAATATAAGGGAATCTCAGCCTGCGCCTGCTCATAGGCTTTCGTCTGCCGGTTCCAGAGATAAACCTTGCTGTTCCCTGTGTCACTACTTCCTATCAGATCAATACAGCCGTCAAAATTCACATCTTCAATATGAATATAGTCTTCTCCCTTCATGTACCCATGAATCACCTGACAGGGCGTCTCGTAATTTCCCTCCCTGTACAGCCTCAGCTCCGCGACGTCTCCCTGTCTATCACAGACATAAAATAGAGAAATTCCCTCCTCCGGCACGATTTTCCGATAAGAAAACGTGTCTGGCTTTGTCCAGAATCTGACGCTGTCGCCGCTTTCCTTCCACCGCACCGCTCCGTCTGTCAAAAGCGCACCAAAACTGTATTTTTCTTCCTCCGCAATCTCCTGCACCAGACAGACCTCTTCGCCTTTTACCAAAAATAAATACAGATACCCGTCCTGCTGCAGACAATAGGCATACTCTTTCTTCGCCTGATTCGCATACATACGACTCCCCACCGCCTCCGGCAGCAAATCAAAAAAGACGCAAAGAAGCGCCGTCTCACTGTCGTATACCGCCGTATAGTGCAGCAGACGGACTCTGGATGGCAGATCGAGGTATACCGCAATCTCGTCGCCCCATACCCGATCCGCATACACCTCCTGCGCCCCGCACAGATCCATAATCCGTCCTTTATTCTCTTTTGACAAAAAGTTTTCCGTGCAAAAAATATTGCCGTTGTCTTTTGTATCGATCACTCGAGCTTCAATGCCCTCCGGAAGCTCTACAATAAGACCACCGTAATTCAGAACATTTCCCTGAAGCTCGATCTCCTGCTCATCCTGTATCAGCACTGCAGATTCTGTTTCAGCATCTGAAATATTTATAGGCTGTACTGTCTCCTCTTCTCCGGCACTTTCTGTCCCAAGATCGTCATTGGAAATCGATTTCCCTTCCTTTTCGGACTCTTCTGTTATATTCACGCGTTCCTTCGTCGAAGGTTTCTGCCTGATACCGCCCACACCGCAGACGACCACCAAAAGCGTTATTCCAAACACCAGCGATGTCTGTATTATCTTATGAAAAAAGTTCTCTCTTTTCATCCCCGCTTCGCAATCCCTGCGATATCCACAAGCCCCAATTCTCCCTGTGACGCCGCATTCTCAAGACTGGACACAAGCGCCGCGGCGGTATCCATCGCCGTGATACAGTTAACGCCGGTCTCGATGGCGGTTCTCCGGATTAAGAATCCGTCTCTGCTCTTATCCCGTCCCTGCGTCGGCGTATCAATAACCAGATCGATCTTATGGCCTAAGATCAGATCCATGACGGTAGGGGATTCCTGATGAATCTTATTGACTTTTCTCGCTTTCACGCCTGCTTCATTAAGCGCAGCGGCAGTACTCCTCGTAGCATAAATGATATAACCCAGCTTCTCAAAACGGCGGGCTACCTCAATCGCCTCACCCTTATCCGCATCCTTAACGGTAATGATCATCTGTTTATGCCTAGGCAGATTGATGCCCGCGCCGAGAAACGCCTTGTAGAGCGCCTCGTTGAATGTCCTGGCAATACCGAGACATTCTCCCGTGGACTTCATCTCCGGTCCTAAGCTGATCTCCGCACCGCGAATCTTTTCAAAGGAGAATACCGGCATCTTGATGGCATAATAATCTGCCGCAGGCTGTAAGCCCGGCTCATAGCCCAGATCCCGTATCTTCTTACCGATGATCACTTCCGTTGCCAGATCAACGATGGGAATGCCCGTCACCTTACTGATATAAGGCACGGTACGGGATGATCTGGGATTGACCTCGATCACATACACCTCATCGCCCATGGCAATAAACTGGATATTGATAAGCCCGATTACATGAAGTGCTTTCGCCAGTCTTCTGGAATACTCTGCAATCGTCTCCTTCACCTGCTCGCTGACCGTAGGCGCCGGATAGACGGAAATACTGTCTCCGGAATGAACACCGGTCCGCTCGATGTGCTCCATGATACCCGGAATCAGAATATCCGTTCCATCACACACCGCATCCACCTCAAGCTCTTTACCCTGCAAATATTTATCTACCAGAATCGGATGATCCTGCTCATAGCGGTTGATCACCGCCATAAATTCTTCTATCTCCTGATCTGACAATGCGATCTGCATCCCCTGACCACCCAGCACATAGGAAGGGCGCACGAGTACGGGATAACCTAATCTGTTGGCAACTGCTTTAGCTTCTTCTGCGGTATACACCGTGCCGCCCGCGGCTCTCGGTATCTGCGTTTCTTCCAGAATCTTATCAAAAAGCTCCCTGTCTTCCGCCGCGTCCACATCTTCCGCCTTCGTGCCGAGGATCGGTACACCCATCTTCATCAGACTCTCAGTCAGTTTGATCGCCGTCTGTCCACCAAACTGCACCACCGCGCCGTCAGGCTTCTCCACATTGACGATGTTCTCCACATCCTCCGGTGTCAGCGGCTCGAAATAGAGTTTATCCGCAATATCGAAATCTGTGCTGACCGTCTCCGGATTGTTGTTGATAATAATTGTCTCATAGCCTTCTTTTGCAAAAGCCCATGTGGCATGAACGGAACAGTAATCGAACTCGATGCCCTGTCCGATTCGGATGGGACCGGAACCGAGCACAAGCACTTTTTTCTTCGGATGTGTCTCAACCACTTCCGTCTCGGAACCGAACACGGAATAGTAATAAGGTGTGCTCGCCGCAAATTCCGCCGCACAAGTATCTACCATCTTAAACGCCGCCACGATTCCATTGTCATAGCGCATTTTTTTGATCTCTTCTTCTGTCTTCCCGGTCAGTCTGGCGATCACATTATCGGGGAACTCGATTCTCTTAGCTTCTTTCAAGAGTTCCACCGTCAGAGGACCTTTTTCCAGCGCCGCTTCCATCTCAGTCAATATAGCAATCTTATCGATAAACCAGTGATCCACCATGGTAATGTCATGGATCGTATCATAATCCACACCCTTGCGGATCGCCTCCGCAATGATATAGATCCTCTGGTCATCCACCACCTTCATTCGGTCTTTTAATTCCTCTGCGGAAAGCTCCGAGAAGTCATAACTGCGCAGACAATCCACATGCTGTTCCAGCGAACGGATCGCCTTCATCAGCGCGCCCTCAAAGTTATTGCCGATGCTCATGACCTCACCGGTGGCTTTCATCTGCGTCGTTAATGTACGCTTTGCCGTAATAAATTTATCAAAAGGAAGTCTCGGAATCTTGACAACGCAATAGTCAAGCGTCGGCTCAAAACTGGCATAAGTTTTGCCCGTGATGGCATTCTTGATCTCGTCCAGCGTGTAGCCGAGGGCAATCTTCGCCGCAACCTTGGCAATGGGATACCCTGTCGCCTTACTTGCAAGTGCTGAGGAACGGCTCACACGGGGATTCACCTCAATCACACAGTATTCGAAACTGGTAGGGTGCAACGC
>CAMWMS010000198.1 GCA_947175435.1 uncultured Lachnospiraceae bacterium
GGGTAAACAGTGGATCCGTATGAACAGGGAACTGGAACTTCTGGATACGCCCGGTATCCTCTGGCCGAAGTTTGAGAGCGAGGAGGTCGGCAGAAATCTTGCATTGATCGGATCTATGAATGATGAGATCCTGCAGATGACGGAGCTGGCCGCAGATCTGATCGCTTATCTGTTAAAATATTACAGGGCGGAGCTGGCGGTGAGATACAGCATGGAAGATATGGATGACATGACTACGCCGCTCATGGTGCTGACGCATGTCTGCGAGAATCGCAAATGTTATAAAAAAGGGCAGGAAGCGGATTATGAGAAGGCTTCCGCTATTGTGATGGATGATTTCAGAAGCGGCAGGATCGGCAGGATCACATTGGAACTGCCGGCGGAAGATATGAGCTAAGTTGCGGCGGCATGGTTCGAAGAAGACATAATGTAGATGAAATTGAGGAATAGATGGAATGAAGAAAGTATTAAAAGAAATATTGAGCACCAGTTTATACATATTGTTTGTTCTGTGTGCTGTCTATCTGGTGATCCATTTTGTAGGACAGAGGACGCAGGTGCTTGGGAGCTCTATGGAGCCGAAACTAAGCAGCGAGGATAACCTGATCGTTGATAAGATCAGCTATCGGTTCCATGAGCCGGAGCGCTTTGATATTATCGTTTTTCCTTTCCGTTATGAGGAGAATGTTTTCTATATCAAGAGGATCATCGGACTGCCGGGAGAGACAGTGCAGATCGATGAGGAGGGGAATATTCTGATTGACGGTGAAGTGCTGAGTGAGGGATATGGCAAGGAAGTTATACAGAATCCGGGAAGAGCCTATGAAGAGATTGTGCTCGGCGATGACGAATACTTTGTTATGGGAGATAACCGGAATAATAGTACGGACAGCAGAGATCCTTCGGTAGGCAATATCACGCGGGATGAGATCGTGGGAAGAGCGTGGCTGCGCATCTGGCCTTTCAGTAAATTTGGTTTGATTAAACACAGGTAGCGCTTTTGGGTATGTGCGGTACAGAGTAATGGTTATATAAAGGAGACGTACCATGGCAGAGTCAATCGGATCGATCAGGGAGAAATTTCAGGCAGCGGCAATTGAAGAGCTGCCTGCTTTGCTTCTACAGTATGAACAGGATGAAAGAGCAGGTGTGCGCGCTATTCTGGAGAAGGGCAGGAAAAGGTTCAGTGCCTATGAAGCGGAAATAGCCCGGTGTGAGAAGCTCTGGCAATATGAGAGGGAGTATGCGTCCTATACGCATATATGCGGGATTGACGAGGTCGGGCGCGGGCCTTTGGCGGGACCGGTGGTCGCAGGCGCGGTGATCCTTCCGAAAGATTGTAATATTTTATATATCAATGATTCCAAGAAACTGTCCGAAAAAAAGAGAGAGGAACTTTATGATGTGATCATGGAACGGGCGGTGGCGGTGGGACTCGGATACAGCACACCGGAACGGATCGATGAGATCAATATTCTGCAGGCAACTTATGAGGCGATGCGTCAGGCGATTGCCAATTTGCAGATTGCGCCGGATCTTCTGTTAAATGATGCCGTCACAATTCCGCAGGTAGATATCAGGCAGGTACCGATCATCAAGGGCGATGCCAAGAGTATCTCTATCGGGGCGGCAAGTATTGTGGCGAAGGTTACGAGGGATCGTCTCATGGTACAGTATGACGAGGTATATCCCGAATACGGTTTTGCATCCAATAAGGGCTATGGTGCGCAGACCCATATTGAGGCGCTTGAGAAATACGGCCCCTGCCCGATCCACAGAAGATCGTTTATTACGCATTTTTGTGAATAAGAGGGATTAAATTGAATCTGGGAAATATTTTTAAACGGGACAATCAGAATATTAAGGCAAATGATACGGTGAAAGTGACGGAACCCATGTCCAAGGGCGAGAGAGCTTACCGGGTGCAGAGCGAGATCAGAAACCTGACGCCGGGTCAGACAATACAGGGTTCGGTGGTGAGCCGGGACGGGACGGCGGTACAGATCGCTCTCAGACAGGATCTGCTGATCAATGCACGAATCGATCAGAGCATCAGTCTTGCGTTGGGACAGAGTCTGAGCTTCGAGGTGAAGGCAAATAACGGGTCGATCCTGTCACTTACACCTTTGTATGCTAATATGGCAAATGAGGCAACTGTTCTGCGGGCTTTGAATGCCGCAGGATTTCCGGATACCGCCAATAATGTGGAGATGGTGGCGATTATGATGAAGGAGGGCATGCCGATTGACCGGGAGTCCTTAGCGAACATCAACAGACTTCTCATGGAATTTCCGAGACATGATCCGGAGACGCTCATACAGATGACCAGACTCGGAGTGCCGATTACGGAGGTAAATATAGAGCAGTTCGAGCAATATCGGAGTGTAAATCACCAACTGCTTGGCAGTAGTGAGGCGATCATGAGTGAACTGCCAGATGTATTTCAGGAATTAATGAGTGAGGGCAGGACACAGCAGGCATATGCGTTCTATGAGAATGTGCTGGATATTTTCACGGGTGAAGAGACGGAAGGTATTGTCATTCAGAAGGGTGAAGGACAGGCGGCGCCGGCAGATCCGGTGAGCAGTCCTCAGAGTACCGAAGGTACGCTGGGAAACGAGGCGGCGCAGATGAAAGACAGTGTCAGCGGAAGTATGAGCGAGACTGTCATCAATATGGCGGAGAACGAAGAGAAAGCAGCGGGTGCAGACCCGGAACAGAGCAGAACTGCAGTGCTTACGCCGAGACAGTGGAATACGGTCGGGAATCTGCTTAAGGAACTGGATGTGCCGGAACATACCGTAGAGCAAATCAAAAACGGGGAACTGCCGCCGAAGGAAGTACTGTCCTTGATCCGGGAATTAATACCAAAGGGCGGCGATGCGGGTGAGTTGCACGACCGCGTGATGGATAGACTGTTAGGAGGCAGAGCGTTCGAAAGTCTGTTGAAGGCACAGGTGGAGAGTCAGTGGACGATCAAGCCGGAAAATGTAGCCGATCCGCGTAAGATGGAGCAGCTTTATGAGAGAATCAGGGAGCAGAGTACGCGGCTGCATGAGGCACTGCAGGCGGCGGATAAGGCGGATATGCCGGTGGCTAAAAGTGTTCAGAATCTGCAGAGCAATGTAGATTTTATGAATCAGCTGAATCATATGTTTACTTATATTCAACTGCCGCTCAAGATGGCGGGAGGCCAGGCGCATGGGGATCTCTATGTCTACACGAATAAGAAGAATCTTGCGGCGAAGGACGGCAATGTCAGCGCACTTTTACATCTGGATATGCAGCATCTGGGTGCAGTAGATGTTTACGTCGCCATGCAGCAGAATCGTGTGAGTACGAATTTTACGTTACAGGATGAGAGCGCACTGGATCTTATTGAGCAGCATATCTCCCTGTTGGATGAAAGGCTTGCCGGAAGAGGATACGACTTGAAGGCACAGTTTCATATGAAAGAAGAGGACGCGGAGCAGGATGGCGGGATCATGCAGACGATCCTGAATCAAAGTAAAAATATTTCAGTACTCAGCAGGACGTCCTTTGATATGAGAGCTTAGAGTGAATGAAAATACCATTCACGCAGATTTTGGAGGTGAACGGGCAGTGGCGAAGGAAGAGAATAAGAAACCAAAACAGGCGATTGCCTTGGAATACGATCCTTCTGACGAGGCACCGCGTGTCATTGCGTCCGGAAGAGGGGCACTGGCGGAGCGTATCATAGAGAAAGCGAAGGAGGCCGATGTGCCGGTACACCGTGATGACAAGCTGGCGGATACCCTGTCCCGCTTGGAGATCGGTGATATGATTCCGCCGGAACTGTATGAGGTTGTGGCGGAGATACTTATCTTTGTAGATTCCATGGATAAGATCAAGGCGAAGATGGCGAAGTAATTGTAAGCGGAGAATTTATGAAGGTGCACAGATGAGTAATTTGGGACCGGCAAAACAGATGAACAATAGAGAAAAAGGGGCACAGAAGGAAGAACAGGTCTGTGCCTATTTAATATCCGAAGGTGTTAGGATCACAGAGCGGAATTTTCGGTGCAGACAGGGGGAAATTGACATCATCGGATATGACGGAGAGTATCTGGTTTTTTTCGAGGTAAAATACAGAAGCAGTCGAGGTAGAGGCAGTGCGGCCGAGGCGGTTGGTCCTGCCAAGCAGCGAAGGATATGCAGGGTGGCGGATTATTACCGTGTTGTGCATCACTTCGGAGAAAACACACCGATTCGGTTTGATGTGGTAGCCATTGACGGGGAAAGTCTCTCATGGATCAAGAACGCATTCTATTATGTGACAAGATGATTTATCGTCAGCAGGGGAGAAGAATATGGAATTATACAGGCATGACAACAGGATACAAATGAAACAGAATCGGAAAGACGGGGTGGAGTATCTTACATTTCCGCTTTTGGAGCAGACCGGTATGGTCAGGCACCTCTTTTCCACAAGAGTGGGAGGAGTCAGCAAGGGAATATACAGTACCATGAATCTCAGCTATACAAGAGGGGATGAGAAAGAGGCGGTGGACGAGAACTTCAGGCGGATCGCGCAGGTGCTTTCGTGTGAGGTGAGTGATATTGTCTGCTCGGATCAGACGCATACCGTGAATCTTATGGCGGTATCGGGAGCCGATGGCGGCAAAGGGATTCTGAAACCGCGGGATTATACGGATATAGATGGACTATTAACAGATGAACCGGGGGTTGTGCTGGCGACTTTTTATGCGGACTGCGTACCTTTATATTTTGTGGATACAAGAAGGCGGGCGATTGCACTGGCACATTCTGGCTGGCGAGGCACTGTGGCTCGGATGGGCAGATGTGTGACAGAGAAAATGAGAGAGCTGTACGGTACCGATCCGGCAGATCTTGTTGCCGCCATCGGACCGTCTATCTGTCAGGCATGTTATGAAGTCAGCGAGGATGTGGCAGAGGCCTTTATAAAGGAATTTCGCGGCGCGGGTCAGGCGGATAAGATATTGTATCATAAGGGCGGCGGTAAATATCAGCTTGATTTGTGGCATGCCAATGAGATCATTCTGCAG
>CAMWMS010000199.1 GCA_947175435.1 uncultured Lachnospiraceae bacterium
GATTATATGTGAGGGCGATGTGATAGGTTCCGTGCTTCTTGTGGAAACGGACCATAAGTCCAAGATGGGCGAGGTAGAGCAGAAATTGATTCAGTCTGCGGCCGGGTTTTTGGGAAGACAGATGGAACAGTAGTTGCCGGAGATAAGGCACGACAACGGTACAGATAGAACAGAAGAGTAACTAAAAGGCGAGGCAGAATAGATTCTGACCCGCCTTTTAATTCATAGGAAAATGCTTTCTAATGACATAAAGTATTTTATGAAACACAAGGGTGTACTAAGCAAAGAACGTAATCAGATAAAATAATCGATCGTGGACTCCGGTGTCAGTCGCGTCTCCTGATTAAATATGATCACGGCTTCCCGCAGATCAATCGCACCCATCTCGTAAAAACCTTCCGTTGTACGGTTGAGGCGCTGCATGGTCACCAGACGATTGGCACGTTTGGGCTGATCGGTGATAAAGGTGATTCCGCCGCTGAAATACTCCTGATCCAGTTCGGGATCATCCAGTTCTTCATAGTATGGATCGAAAAGATAAACACTGTCACCTTCTATTCCCGTAAGCAATACATAGTGAGGTACATCCAGATACAGCCTCAAAATTGCGACGCCTCCCTGCTGCAATGCTCCGACGATCTTACTGTTTTGTGCCAGACAGACGTTCTCGCCGGATAGAAATTCACAGGAAATCGGAAAATTTTTCATCTGGCCAAACTGGTTAAGCCAGTTGCTTAAAAACATCATGGCGGAAGCAGAAGTACCGCGCTTGCCGACTTCTCCTTCTTCATTGTACGAATCCAGACAGTAAAGCATAATATATTTAATGATGTCGGGATAGATGACCTCCCGCTCAAACAAGTAGCGGATGGCATTGGTCAGAGCTACCGGACCGCAATCATATTCGCTGGATTGGTAATTAAGTAAATTTTTCATGCCCATTTTCCTTTGTATTTATCGTAATTGTAGAAAATATACATCGCATTGCTTTTTTTGTCAAGGTTATGCTATACTAAGTCGATTGCTCAATGAGAATTTGACAAAAAATATTGACAATGTTATTTTATGGAAGTATAATTCCATACAAAACCTAGTTTGTTGGTAGGAAAAGATGTAGCAACGCGGTCTACGACAATATATGTTGCATACACTTCGGAATGGAGGAGAGATTATGAAAAGAATTACGAGAAGATTACTGAGTCTGCTGATGGCAATCGCCATGATTGGCATCGTGACGGCATGCGGCGCTTCCGGTAATGGCGGAAACACTGCGGCGACAGATGGTATCGCAACGGATGATGCATCTTCCGCGGCAGACGACGAATCGTCGGGACCCGCTGAGGCCGCCGCGGGAGAGAAGATCATCAATATCGGCGTAACAGATAGTCTCGGCGGAGTGAATCCGTTTGCAATTGACCAGACAGAGATCAATAAACATGCAATGGATCTGATGTTTCTGCCTTTGATGGAACTGGATAAGGATCTGAACTTTCAGGGAATGTTGGCAGATTCAATCACTACAGAGGACAATATGCATTTCGTCGTGCATATAGATGATAAAGCGACGTGGTCCGACGGTACACCGGTCACGGCTTATGATGTGGAGTATTCCGTACTGCGTTATGCCAGTCCGATCGTAGCCAATTCCACGTTGCTGTTATATGCTTTTGAAGGAACAGACGATGAGACCGGTTTTGTGGAAGAGGGCGCGACCTCTATGGCAGGACTTACCGTACTGGATGAGAAGACGATTCAGTTTAACGCTAAGTATCCGATGGCGCTTACCACATTCCAGAACAGCTATGGCAGATATCTGCATATCCTGCCGAAACATGTGATCGAGAAGTTCGGAGAGAATGAATTGATTTCCAATGATTGGTTTAATCGTCCGGACGTGATCAGCGGACCCTATTTCCTGACGGATTATGACGCAGATCATTATATTTCCTATACAGCGAATACGGATTATTGGAAAGGCGCGCCGAAGATCGACAAGCTGAATTTTAAAATCGTGGACGGAAGTCAGATCTATTCCGGACTCCAGTCCGGCGAGATCGACATCACGCAGCATACTATGACGGCGATTCCACAGGAGGATTATGAGAGTATTGAAGCGCTTAAGAACGTAACGGTAATATATGGTTCTCCGGTGACGAACCAGTCGGCATTTATTCAAACGGCTAATATTTCTGACGAGAGAGTGCGGCAGGCGCTTATATATGCGATCGACAGACAGCAGCTCGTGGACCAGCTTTTAAAAGGACACGGAGAAGTCGTAGACGGATTCCTGTCTTCGGCAAGTCCGTTCTATGATTCTGCGATTGAACCGATTGAATACGATCCGGAAAGAGCGAAGGAACTTCTGGAGGAAGCCGGATGGGACAGCACACAGGTGCTCCGCTTCTATGTAAATTCCGGTGATAACACCTTTGTTAACGGTGTTCAGGTTATTGCGGCGCAGTGGGCAGCGGTTGGAATCAATGCAGAGATTACGACAGTAGATTTGGCCACACTGATGACAATAGCGGGCACTACGGATTATGATATTATGGCAGTGCAGTACACTTATGCACCGGTAGATCCTTATCCGGATGTAACATGGCTGCTGGGCGGTGAAGGAAGCTGGACGGGATATTATGATGACGAAGTTTCAGCGGCGTTAGAAGGAACCCAGAAGGCAGGCAGCGTGGATGAGATTAAAGAATTTTACGCTGTCGTGGATAAGAAGATGCAGGAGGAGGCACCGATGTTCTCAGTCTATGTGGTCAGTGCTCAGGGTGCCGTGAACAACCGCGTTGTAGGTGCGCAGCCCAGTGTATACGGATTCCTTAATGATGTTCAGAACTGGGATGTTACAGAGTAATTAGCGGTCATATGACATCGCATTTGTGTCATAGGAAAGAGTGCGTCCTATGATACAAAACGGGTGCGCAGGGAGGGTGTGCCATGGCACATTTGTTGGAAGTGGAAGACCTGACAACAGTCTTTCGCGGAGATTATGGAAGAAATATCAGTGTTGATCACATAAGTTTTCATGTAGATCAAGGGGAAGTAGTCTGCATTGTCGGAGAATCCGGCTGCGGCAAAAGCGTCACATCACTGTCTATCATGGGATTATTAAGGAGGGGCGGAGCTGTCACGGACGGCTCTGTCCTCTTTGGCGGTAAGAACCTTCTTACTATGACGGAAAAGGAGCTGGATCAGATCAGAGGCAATGAGCTGACTATGATTTTTCAGGACCCGCTCACATCGCTGAATCCGGTGTTTACCGTGGGAAGCCAGATTACGGAGAGCATCCGCACCCATATGCGGTTATCGAAAGAAGAAGCAAAAATGCGGGCGGAGGAACTGCTGGTGCAGGTAGGCATGCCGGATGCAGCAAAGACAATGAAGAAATATCCGCATACGCTGTCGGGTGGTATGCGGCAGAGGGTCATGATTGCGATGGCGCTGTCATGTAATCCGCGGCTGCTGATTGCAGATGAGCCGACCACCGCATTGGATGTGACGATTCAGGCACAGATCATGAAGCTGCTGAAAGAGCTTCAGCAGGAGCGAGAGATGGCCATGATATTGATTACCCATGACATCGGACTGGTTGCCAACACGGCGGATCGGGTGCTTGTGATGTATGCGGGCCAAGTCATAGAGGAGGCATCTGTGAAGGAGATCTTTGCAAATCCGAAACATCCCTATACGCAGGCGCTGCTTCGGACAGTACCTACGATCAGAGATGATGCAGACAGGAAGCTGCAGGCGATTCCGGGCATAGTGCCGGAGAGTTATGACGATATTACGGGGTGTCGGTTTGCCGACCGCTGCCCCTATTGCAGGGAAGAGTGTAGTAAACCGCAGGAAGCATACTCGTTTGGCGAGGGACATACGGCGAGATGTATTGTGGCGCAGGAAACGCGGCAGGCAGAGTAAAAGGATGCGCATTCCGGAAGTTACATGATATATGGGAGTTCGCATTTGGAGGAAATCATGTTGGATGAAAAGAAGATACCTCTGATTCAGGTTGAGAATATGAAGAAATATTATCCGGTCAAGGGCGGTATCATCACGCATACAACCGGATATGTCAAGGCGGTGGACGGTGTAAGTTTCTCAGTCATGCGAGGGCAGACATTGGGACTCGTGGGCGAGTCCGGCTGTGGCAAATCCACTATTGGAAGACAACTTGTAGGATTAGAGATACCCACGGAGGGAAAGATCTATTACAGCGGCTGTGATCTGGCAGAAATGCAGAAAAATAAAAAAGAGATGCAGCGCATTCGGACAAAATTGCAGATGGTATTTCAGGACCCGTATTCTTCTCTGAATCCGAGAAAGCATATCTATGAGATATTGGCACAGCCGATGCTGTATCATCATATTTCAGAGAAAAGTACTGTAGAAAAGGACATCTTGAAAATAATGGATATGGTGGGACTGCCGAAGACGGTGCTGGGCAGGTATCCGCACGAGTTTTCGGGAGGACAGCGGCAGAGAATCGGTATAGCCAAGGCACTGTCACTGAATCCGGAATTTATCGTTTGCGACGAGCCGGTCAGTGCACTGGATGTGTCCATTCAGGCGCAGATTTTAAATCTTTTGAAGGAGCTGCAAAAGGAACTTGGATTGACATTATTGTTTGTAGGACACGGGCTGGGCGCCGTTAACTATGTCAGCGACCGGATCGCGGTCATGTATCTGGGCAAAATCGTGGAATACGGCGAAGCTAAGGAAATATTCAACCAGCCTGTGCATCCATATACGAAGGCTTTGCTGGAGGCGGTTCCTGTACCTGATCCCAAGGAAAAAGAGCGGGGACGCAGGCTGCTGCAAGGCGAGATCGGAAGCAGTATGAATCCGCCGTCCGGCTGTAGATTCCACCCCCGCTGCCCATATGCGGTGGAAAAGTGCAGGGAAGAAATTCCGACGCTGTATGATACGATGCAAACAATGAGGAAATCAACGCAGACAGAAGCAAAATTGCAGGCTGCGGGATTGGAGGG
>CAMWMS010000200.1 GCA_947175435.1 uncultured Lachnospiraceae bacterium
CCTTCACACCGTCCTCCACATCCAGATCAAGCAAAAGTTCCGTAATTCCTAATATGGCATTGAGGGGTGTTCTGATCTCATGGGATACATTGACTAAGAACATGTTTTTCGCATAACTCAACTGTTCCGCCTGCTGTTCCATCTCGGTGCTTCTGCCAACCTCTCTGCGCAGCAATCTGTTACGGTAAGCAATTAGCACGCCGCACACCGTGCCTGTCAGAAACAGCGCTGCAATGATCCTGATCAGCAGAACCATTCTATAAGGCGCATGCTCGCTCCATATTATTTCAGATTCTGATAACGTCCGAATCATATGATTGATACAGCCAAGATCGATGACCGTATTAATCACAATGAAGACCGCCGCCCATCTTTTTTTTAAAAGAATCGCCGTGAAGGTAATGCCCGTAAGAAAATAAACCGGAAAATCATAGACTGCGTAAGGCACATAGAACGATGCCATAGGCACAATGATAAAGTGCATCGCACAAAGATATCCCATGGAGATCTGCCTGATCCGACTTATCCTGCTCTCCATATAAATTGCTGCAACAGTAATGGCAATGCCCAACGTCATCAGAAACGGTACGCGGATATCCAGACGAAGGAGCAATGTAAAAAACACCATAGCCGAACACTCTATCAGGCTCAACAACATGGCCACATGAAATAGCAGCTCCTCCGCCGGCAATTCTATATCAATATATTTCTCCAACCGTTGCTTTGCTGTCATACCGAACCCCTTTTGTTCAGTTTATCCTGCCACACTTTTAATCTCACTCTCCACAGAGAGAAAGAGATCCACAAGTGCAGGATCCAAACATGTAAATTTCATGAACTTAATCTTCATAATCGCCTCCTGATGGCTGAGCACTTTGCCTCCGAACGCGATATTACGCAGGTTATCGTATGTATTCACGACTGCAAGCGCCCTCGCTTCAACCGGAATATTCTCTCCCTCCAGCCTGTCCGGATAGCCTTTGCCATCCCATCTTTCATGGTGACTGCGGCACATATTAAATGCATAGTTCATGAAATTATTCTCACCCGCACTAAGCTGTGTAACCTTAGAGAGCATATCCGCTCCCAACGTCGTATGCGTCTTAACCGCCTCACGTTCAAATTCACTCTCGTTGCCGGTTCTTGTGTTATTTAAATATTGATCGGCAATACACAGTTTGCCGATATCATGAATCTGTGCCGCCACACATATGGTTGTGCCGTCATCTGCAGTCAATCCATATTTACCGCTTCGCACCATGGCACTGACCAGTATATCCATATATCTCTCCACCCGTCTTGCATGGTCACCGCCGAAACCGTCTCTCTTTGACAACAGATCCACGAACATTGCGACAATGGAATACTGCAGTTCCAGATTCTTTTTATTCTTTTCCTGTACAAGGTTATTCAGAGATTTATTCATCTCCGCTAACTTCCGCTGTTGTGTGAGAAGCTGGATCTGAATATCCACACGCTTCTTTAAAAGATTCGCCGTATAAGGCTTCCTGATATAATCCATGGCTCCCAAATTATAGCTTTCCAGCTCGGTAGTATCATCGTCCTGCGCCGTCAGAAAGATAATCGGAATATTTACCAGTTTCGGAACATTCTTCATCTCCGAAATAACCTGAAAGCCGTTTACATTAGGCATGTCCACGTCCAAAAGCACAAGATCCGGAAGTTCCGGCATATCGTTAAGACACTCCAGCGCAGAAATCCCCGAAGACACTGGGATCACCTCATATTCCTCCTCCAATGTTTTCCTTGCCATAATCAGATTTGCCATATTATCGTCTACAATCATTACCCGATACATCTCTTCACCTCTTATTTATTATATTTTGACAGCCTATGTCATCGATTTGTCATAAGTTTGACCATCGCCTGATTCAGTCCATCCACCGTCAGCTTATACATAGGAAACAATCCCTTAATCGCCGTCTCTGCTTCCCGCCACGGCGCATGTCCCGGCGCCATTTTCGGATTGAGCCATACTATTTTTTTGTAATGTCTTTTCATCAGCATCAACCACTCCATACCTGACAAACCGCCGTTAGGTCCTCTATAATTGCCCGTCGTAGAATACAATTCCTCCGGAGCCATCGCCGCGTCTCCAACGATAATTACTTTGTAATCACTGTCCAAATTGCGAAACATCCACTCTGTCTCAATCCAATCTCCATTCTCACACTCCGGCGTATTGTACAGATTGGAGTAAATGCAGTTATGGAAAAAATAAGTCTTGACATCCTTATAGTGATTGGATTTATACACGGAATGAAACAGCTCATTCAAGAGTGTCGTATAAGGAATCATGGTGCCGCCGGAATCCATAAGAAGCAGCAACTTCACTGCATTCTTGCGCGGCTTCTCCATCACGATCTGCAGACAGCCGCCATTATTGCAGGTGGCATCCACCGTACCGTTTATATCAAGCTCTGTTCTCGGAATATCCAGTTTTGCAGAAAACTGCCGCAGTTTCCTGAGCGCCATCTGAAACTGTCTGTTATCCAGAACCTTGTCATTGCGAAAATCTCTGTATTTCCTTGCACCGACCACCTGAAATGCGGATTGATAGCCCGTCGTACCTCCTACTCTGATGCCTCCCATGTTTCCGCCCATATTTCCGAAGGCCGTCTTACCCATAGTACCGATCCAGTAGCTGCCACCATTGTGCTCCTCGTTCTGATCCCGCAGTCTGTCCTTGAATTTATTCTCTATGTCTTCCTGATCCATCGTGACTACTTCCTGATTCATCTCATGGCGCATCTCCTCGAAGACTTCCTGCATCTCCGGTTTGTCCAGCCAGCGCATCATATTCTTGCTTATTTCGTTTTCTGACTGGATTCCCTTAAATACTTCATCAAAAGCCATGTCAAACTTATCGTACTCCGTCTCTGACTTAACCAGTATCATCCGCGACACATAATAAAATTCCGTCAGGCTGCTGTTGCACACTCCCTGTTGAAGCGCATCCTGCAGTGTAAGCCACTCGCTTAAAGAAACTTCCAACCCTTTATCTTTCAAAGTGTAGAAAAACTTACTGAACATAGAACCCCCATAACCCATACAGTCCATAGCCGCCTACGTTCTGCATGTACCGTTTCTGCCACATCAGAAATCCGTTTTATTCTTAACCGTCTCTAAATCTTCGTCCTTCTTAACTACCACGCCGATAAAAGGCAGCTCCTGCCGCAGTCTGTCCGTAGGGATCCCGCCGATCTGCAACGCATTGATCCAGTCGATCAGTTCCGAAGTACTGGGCTTCTTGCGAATGTCCTTCATGGAACGGATCCAATAGAAAACCTCCATTGCATCGTGTAACAGTTTATCCTCCACATCGGGATAATGTGTCCTGACGATCTCTTCCATCAACGTCTGATCCGGAAAATCAATATAGTGAAAAATACATCTTCTTAGGAACGCATCCGGCAGTTCCTTCTCCGCATTTGAAGTAATGATTACGATCGGTCTATGCTTTGCCTTGACTGTCCGCTTCGTCTCATGAATATAGAATTCCATCTGATCCAACTCCCACAACAGGTCATTGGGAAATTCCAGATCAGCCTTATCTATCTCGTCAATCAAAAGAATCACCTGCTCGTCCGAATCAAAAGCCTCCCCCAGTTTACCCAGTTTGATATAGTGGGCGATATCATCAACGCCCTCCTCACCGAACTGTCCGTCGTACAACCGTTGGATCGTATCATACATATATAAGCCATCCTGTGCCTTAGTGGTGGATTTGATATTCCATATAATCAGTTTCTTCCCGAGAGAATCCGCCACCGCCTGCGCCAGCATAGTCTTACCCGTTCCGGGCTCTCCCTTTACCAGCAGCGGTTTCTGAAGCGCAATCGCCACATTGACGCTTGCCAGTAATTGCTGCGATGCCACATAATCCGTGGTACTGTTAAAATTGTTCTGTTCACTCATATTCCTAATCCTTTCCGCCGAATGATTTATACTTTATCCATTAACATTTCTTGCCTATCATATAAATTTATGTTACGATATTTCAAGTGTAAAAGCAAGAATTTATTAGGTATCCGAAAGAAAGGAATATACATATGACACAGAATAATTCTACTCTTAAGAAATCGCATCTGTCTTTCGAAGTATTTCCCCCAAAGAAAGATGACGAATTCGGGAATGTATATCAAATTTTAAGAGATCTTGGTAAGCTGAACCCGGATTATATAAGCTGCACCTACGGAGCCGGCGGTTCCAGAGCCGGTAAGACAATAGAGATCACCTCTTTTATCCAAAAAGAACTTCATATAGACGCTATCGCACATATTACCTGTGTAGGATTTACCAAAGAAGATCTGGAACAAAACTGTACCGCTCTGAAAGCGGCGGGGGTTGACCATGTTCTGGCGCTTCGCGGAGACAGACCGCAGGCTATGACCGACGAACAGTTCAATAGCCGGGAATTTTATTATGCCGCCGATCTCGTACGTTATCTGAAAGAGCATACCACTCTGGACATATCAGGAGCATGTTATCCAGAGAAGCATTTTGAATCCCCCAGCCTTGAGGAGGATTTACGACACCTGAAGGAAAAAGTTGAGGCCGGCATCAGTTCCTTGATCTCTCAAATGTTTTTTGATAATCAGTACTTCTATCGTTTCCTGGATAAAGCCCGTGCGCTTAACATTAACGTACCGATTCATGCGGGTATCATGCCGATCACTACAGCGAAACAGCTCGGCACCACCGTATCTTTATCCGGATCATCGGTTCCGAAGGAATTGGCAGATATCATTGCCACCTACGGTGACGACAAGGAAGACATGCGCAAAGCCGGCATCGATTATGCGGTGCGCCAGATCCGTGATCTACAGGAACACGGAGTAGACGGAATTCATATCTATTCCATGAACAAAGTAAAAACCACTACAGAAATCTGCAGTATGATCGGGTAGGATTATTTTAAATAAAAAACAGAAGATACGACACTTTGCCTTCTT
>CAMWMS010000201.1 GCA_947175435.1 uncultured Lachnospiraceae bacterium
CAATGAGGGAGCTTGCATGGGAATTAGATGTTTCAAGGCGCACGATAATGAATGATATTATTGCATTGTCTTTTGATTACCCGGTTTACACAAAGCCGGGCGAGGGCGGCGGGGTTTTTATTACGGAAAATTACAAGCCTTATACCAATACCCTCACACTGACGGAACAGAAAACCTTGTGCGATTTATATGATAAAGCAGAGGGAAAAGAGAAAGAAATACTTTTTCGTATCATTCACAAATATGGAGCGGACAAGCTGAAAATTTAGGACAGACATATCAAAAACTGAATACATAATCCCGCATATGATTCTGCAATTCTTCCCAACTGTTTGCAGAAAGTTTTAGGGGATTTTGGTTAAAACGGAGTATGGATTGCACTCCAAAATTAACTTACACAGCGCAAGGGCAGTTACAGACCTATGGGAAAGGTTTGGGCTGTCCTTTTTGTGCGTTTAAGGAGGCACTTATGGAAGGAGGCGAAGGCCAATGAAAGAAGTTCCCATTTGGGAAAAGAGCAACCTGAGTCTGGAAGAAGCGGCAGCTTATTCAGGGATTGGTGTCAACAAACTGCGTGAGCTTACCAATGAAAAAAACTGCCGCTTTGTTTTGTGGGTTGGCAATAAGCGGTTAATCAAACGCCGCCTGTTCGATCAGTATATCGAGCAGGAATATTCTATCTAACAATGGCGATTATCTCATTTCTTGCAGTTTTTGTGAAACTTGTGGTGTAAAAACAGCTTTGATATGGTACAATGAATGAGTCGTATCAAGGCTCTTTCCACCACGGAAAGGAGTTTTAAAAATGTCTGAGAAACGGAAAGACAATAAAGGACGAGTCTTAAAGACAGGGGAGAGCCAGAGAAAAGACCTGATTTATCAATATCGTTATACGGATATCCACGGAAAGAGGCAGACTATTTATTCCGCTGATTTAAAAGAACTGCGGGAAAAGGAAAAGACAATTCAGAAGCAGCTCTATGATGGGATTGATTATGTCTCCGGAGAAGCTACCGTTATTGCCCTCTTGGAGCGCTATATCAGTTTGAAACAGGGCGTACGCTACAATACCAAAGTCGGTTATAATTTTGTGCTAAATCTGATTAAGAAAGAGGATTTCGGCTACCGACAGATAAAGGATATTAAGGTATCGGACGCCCAACAGTGGATTGTGAAGCTGCATAATGACGGAAAAGGATACAGTACCATTACAAGTGTACGTGGTGTCGTCAAGCCGGCTTTTCAGATGGCATATAATGAAGACATTATCCGAAGAAATCCATTTGATTTCAAGCTGGTTGATGTTGTTCCCAATGATTCAAAAAAACGTATCGCTATGACAGAGGAACAGCAGGAGCTTTGGATGGGCTTTATCCGTGACGATAAAACCTACGCAAAGTATTATGATGAGTTTGTCGTGCTGTTGGGAACGGGAATGCGTGTCAGCGAATTTTGTGGATTGACAAAAAGCGATCTGGATTTTGAAAACCGGAAGATCCGTGTAGATCATCAGCTTGTCAGGGAACGGGGCGGAAAGTATTATGTTGAGAAAACAAAGACCGAGTGCGGATGCCGTTTTATCCCTATGACAGAGGAAGTCTATCGAAGCCTGAAAAATATCCTTATTCGCCGCAAGAACTTGAAGACAGAAATGATTGTTGACGGATACAGCAACTTTCTTCTGTTGGACAAGGATGATAAACCGAAAGTAGCGTTGCATATCGAAAATGAGATGCGGTGGGCAATGAAGAAATACAAGAAACTACATCCAGATAAACCATTGCCACACATCACTCCTCATGTGTTCCGTCATACGTTCTGTACCAACATGGCAAACGCAGGTATGGATATTAAGACCTTACAGTATGTAATGGGACATTCCGATGTAGGTGTTACGCTGAATGTATATACTCATGCCAGCTATGACCGAGCAGTGGAACAGATGGCGAAAATTTTAGACTTCAAAGAAACTGATATGCAAGGGAAACAGAGAAAATCAGGTTAAGAAATGCACCAATTTACTACACCAATTACTACACCAATTACTACACCATTTGCCCGTAAATTTGCATGGATTTATAACGAAATACACAGATTAAGGGTAAAAAAACAAAAATGAAAAAAGCGCCGGAAAGCTTGAAATATCAAGGTTTGAAGGCTTATGAAGGGATATAAAAGATATGATTAAAATATTATTCGTCTGCCACGGCAACATCTGCCGCAGCACCATGGCCGAGAGCGTCATGACCTATCTGGTGAAACAACGCCACCTGGAGCACCAATTCCAAATCGCTTCCGCGGCCACTAGTAGAGAAGAAATAGGCAACAGCCCACACTACGGTACAGTCAACAAACTCCGCTCCGTAGGCATTCCGGTTGTTCCGCACCGCGCGGTACAGATGATGAGAGCGGATTACGACAAATACGACTATCTCATCGGTATGGATGATGCCAATATCCGCAACATGACCAGAATTGCGGGCGGCGATCCGGAGAATAAGATACACAGGCTTTTGGAGTATGCCGGGAGCAGCAGGGCGATTGCCGATCCGTGGTATACGGGAGAATTTGACGTAACTTACGATGACGTCTTAGAAGGCTGCGAGGCATTTCTGGATTATTTGACAACATCATAACAGCCCCATATTTTCGGATTTACGACGAGTTTTCCGAAATACGCAATATCTTATAGGAATAACTCATAATCTCGCAATTGAAGGAAGCTCAATTCAAAAAGAACAGTCACTAGGAAATAGATGACTGTTCTTTTTGAATACATTATATAGTTATGGTGGTAACTAATAAGAGGAAATACGATTAATAATAACTTAATCGTTTTAGTTATAATAACATGTTTTTTATCTAAAATACAGCTTTATTTTAGATAAAAAACATAAATTTACATATATTACAAAAATAAAGTGACAAAATAGGTAATAATGACTAAAAATTTTGAAATTTGTCCTAGTAAAGTAACTTAAATGATTTAATCTGATAATTTTTTTTCGGATATGGACAACGGGGAAGCGCATAAATTGTAAGAAGCAGGCAGGGGCTGAACTGCCACAGAAAAGAAAGAAGCAGTTACATGAAGAAGACTGCAGGGATCGGCAGTGGGATATTGATCGGCTTTATTCTGTGGATGATGATTTACGGCATTGGAGGCGGCAGAGGAATTTTTTCCATGCAAAAAGAGAAAGAGCCGGACACGGAAGATATATCTGCGGAGGGCGTGATCGTCATGGCGGGGTCTACCGCGATGGAGAATCTTTCCGGTGCTCTGGCGGAGGGCTTCATGGCTGCTTATCCGAATATATCGGTTACCGTGGAATTCACGGGTTCGTCGGCGGGAATTGAATCGGTGTTGGCCGGTCGCGCAGATATCGGTAATTCATCCAGAAGGTTGCGGCAGGAAGAGCTGGATGCGGGTGCGGTGGAACATGTGACAGCGATTGACGGGATCGCGGTGATCACGCACCCTTCTAATGCGGTTGAGGGATTGACCATGGTACAGTTAAGAGATATCTATACGGGCAGGATCAGAAACTGGCAGGAAGCGGGCGGCGCAGACGAAGCGATAGTGGTAGTGGGACGGGAAGCGGGAAGCGGTACGCGGAGTGTTTTTGAGGAAATATTAGATATGCAGGATCTCTGCACATACGCCAACGAGATGGACTCCTCCGGTGCGGTTATGGCGCGGGTTGCGGCGACCCCGGGAGCGATCGGTTATGTTTCGATAGATATACCGGACGATACAGTACGGATTCTGGCGTTGGACGGACGGCTGCCTACACGGGAAGAGATACAGGGCGGCGGATATCGGCTCAGTCGTCCTCTTATCATGGTGACCGACGGGGCGGTTTCACGGCAGAGTGCGGCAGTGCGGGAGTTCTTTTCTTACATTCGCTCGGACGAGGGAAGACAACTGATTGAATCGGTCGGGCTGGTTACGCCGCCGTATGATGAATGCGCAGGAAAGAGGGTTTTATGAGGCAGAGAATGTATCGGGTGTTTTCGGATTGCACAGCCGATGAAAGGCGCAAGCATGCGATAGAAAGTGTTGCGCAGGCAGTCTTTGCGGCTTGTGCGTTCTGTTCGATATTTGCGGTTGCCGCAATCATGTTTTACATGGCGGCCAATGGGCTGCCGGCGGTTTTCCGACTGGGCATCAGGGATATTTTGTTCCATGCGGAGTGGAGACCGACTGCGGATGCACCGTCCTTTGGCATACTTTACATTGTGTTGACATCGGTCGTCGGCACGACGGCTGCCATTATGATTGCGGTGCCGGTCGCACTACTCACGGCAGTTTTTATTGCGGAAATAGCGCCGGAGCGTCCGGCCGCAGTGGTAAGAGGGGCGGTGGAGTTATTGGCGGGGATTCCCTCGGTAATTTATGGATTGTTGGGATTAATGATCCTGAATCCGTTTATGTACAGGATAGAGCAGAACCTGTTTCGCGGATCGGAAAGTCATCGGTTTACGGGCGGTGCCAATCTCTTGACGGCGGTACTGGTGCTGGCGGTTATGATATTGCCGACGGTCATACATATCAGTGAGGCGGCGATCCGTGCGGTGCCGATGCAGCTTAAGGCATCATCCCTCGCGCTGGGAGCATCACCGGTGCAGACGATCTGTAAAGTGACCTTGCCGGCGGCGAGATCCGGAATCGTCACGTCGGTGGTGCTGGGAGTCGGCAGGGCGATGGGGGAAGCCATGGCTGTCGGGCTGGTGTCGGGCGGATCCGTGAATCTTCCGCTTCCTTTTTGTTCGGTCAGGTTTCTTACCACGGCGATTGTCAGTGAGATGGGATATGCCGGTGGATTGCACAGACAGGTACTGTTTACGATCGGGCTGGTATTGTTTGCTTTTATTGTAGCGGTCAATGTGATATTAAATGGGATCTTTGCAAAAGGTGACAGGGAGGGAACCGGGAAAC
>CAMWMS010000202.1 GCA_947175435.1 uncultured Lachnospiraceae bacterium
GCCCTCACATATAATCGGGCTGATTGCCTCGTGGTGAAACTCATCCTGGTCATTGCTGACCTGGATAAAATTGCGGTCTCCCTTCGCCGCAACAAGGCTTTCTCTGTGATTAATTTTCTCCTCCAGTTCACGGCTGATCGATTTCCCCAGCATATTCTTCATGCCGCCCGCCACTGCGATAAACTGATCTCTGTCGGAAATCATCGCAATATGACCCGATACCTGTGCCATGCTCTCCGCATACTGCTTTGCAAATGTTCCCATCTCACCGATAGGCGAATATTTCTTTAATATGATCTCGCCCTCCCTGTCGGTAAATATTTCCAACGGGTCCGATTCCCGAATCCGCAATGTCCGACGGATTTCCTTCGGGATCACGATACGTCCCAGATCATCTATTCTTCTGACAATTCCTGTTGCTTTCATATCATATAACCTCCATCTGTAAATCGCGGCTGACTCACCGCGTAATAGTTTAATTCACTTTTATGTTTTTACTATTATTTGTAAAGCAGGAAATTATATGCATGCAAATTTGGAATTTAAATGGCTGATTTTTACACTTATTTCTTAACACCTTTTGCGCCCGACAGATTCGCATTCTGTAAAATGTTGCTGTCAAAAGAGGTCAGCGTACTCTTCTCTTCCCGCTCCCTCTTCAGCGCCAGTCCCACCATATCATCCAGAAGTTCCGCATACGGTTTATCCAGCGCTTCCCACAGATAGAAAGCCAGTGATCCCGGAATCGGGTTGATCTCATTGACATATACCTGATCCGTGTCGCGGTCAATCATAAAATCGATTCTGGACACGCCGTTACAATTTAACACCTGAAATGTCTTGACTGCCATCTGACGGATTTCCTCCCGTTTCTGCGGTGTCAAATTCGCGGGAAGTTCTCTCTTTGCCGTGCGCATGCCTTCAGAACCGCTCTTGGAACCTGCTACATATTTATCTTCATAACTCAGTATTTCATCGCTGGATATCGGCTCTTCGCACTCGGAGGCTTTCGCCTGCTCATAGTCACCTAAAACCGCACAGTTGATCTCCCGCAGATTCATGATCGCATGTTCAATCAAGACTCTGGGACCAAACGTAAAGGCATACTCCAGTGCTTCCCGTAAACCGTCTTTGTCTTTCGCCACCTTGATTCCCACACTGGACCCCAGATTAACCGGCTTGACAATAACCGGATAGCCGATCTTATCTTCCACTTTAACGTAAGCGGCTTCCTCGTCGCTCTCGTACTCCTTCACATTCAGCGTAACACAATCCAACACCGGAATCCCGTTATCTTTCAGCACTGTCTTCATCACATATTTATCCATAGTCGCTGCGGAAGCTGCCACGTCACATCCCACAAACGGAATATTATAGTGCCGCAGGAATCCCTGCAACGATCCGTCTTCCACATTAGCGCCATGCACTACGGGAAACGCCACATCGATCTGCGCCGCCACGGAGCTGCCGAACTTCTTCACTGGATATTGAATCAACTGTACCTGCCCCTGTTCGCACATCAAAAATACTCTTATACTCTTCTGCAGCAATGCCGGAATATTCTTATAGTTGGTAATATCCCCGATTGCATCGCCGGTGTATAATTCATTATCCTTAGTGATATAGATCGGAATCGGTTCATACTTATCTCTGTTAAAAGAATTATATGCCTGTAATCCGGAGATCACGGATACCTCATGCTCCACACTTTTACCACCAAAGAATACGCCCACTCGAATTTTCATCTTTACCTCCATGTCAGAGCTTCAAATTGTCATACTAATACTCATGCCTTTCTCACAGCCTGCGAATTTGTAAGCCAAGACGCTAACAGCGTCGGCACAAATTTGCGATTGAAAAATCTCTGATTTTTCAATCTATCTTCTACGCATAATTATCTGGCAGATCATTCTCGATCAACACTACCTTCTGTTTCTCATCCGGAATCGCATTCACCATTTGGAATGCTTCCTGCAATGTATCCACTACGATCATCCTGTTCTGCGCAAATCCTGCTTCCAGCAGACCGTCCTGAATCGGCTTCGTCTGCTCTTTACCGATCAGCACCGCATAGTCACATTTATCCGCCGCATAAATACCCACTTCTTTATTCTCATCATACTGCTTCTCACCCAGCTCCACCATACCTGGTGTCATCAGAATACGCAGCTCCTTAAACATCGCCAGCGTGTCAAGCGCCGCCTCAAATCCGTTCTTATTAGAGTTATAGGCATCGTCCAGTATAATTCTGTTGCCCTGCTTCTTAAGCTGCAGCCGATGCTCCACGCTTTCAAGCTGTTTCACCGGATATTTCAGCTTCTCCATCGGAATTCCCAGCGTATGAGCCACCGCGATGGCACCCGCAATATTCTGTACATTATGATTCCCCACCAGCCGCGTATGGAATTCATACTCATCTCCGCTCTCGTCTTTCATTTTGAAAGAAGATCCTCTCGGAGACACTTCTATATCATAAGCCCGAAAATTAATATCGTCTCCTGTCATGCCATAGCTTACAACATTCTTATTAATCTTATGTGTGCGGATATACTCGTTATCATAATTCAAAAAGACCTTCCCATCCGCCGGCACAGCATCAGCCAATTCAAATTTCGTACCGATAATATTCTCAATCGTATGAAAGCTCTGTAAATGCTGTGGTCCTATCGAAGTGATGATTCCGTAATCGGGATGTACCAGATCACAAATCTCCTTGATATCGCCCACCTCTCTGGCGCCCATCTCGCAGATAAAGATTTCGTGGAACGGTTTCATCTGCTCCCTGATCGTCCTCACAACACCCAGCGTCGTGTTATAGTTACCTGGCGTATAAAGCACATTGTAACGACTGGACAGTAAAGTACTCAGAAAATATTTCACACTGGTCTTACCATAACTTCCGGTCACACCGATAATCTTCAAATCCGGCATCTCTTTCAGAATCCTTGCGGCATCGTTAATATAGTGTCGATCGATTCCCTGCTCTATCGGCCGATTAACCAGATTCACCAGCAGAATCAGAAAGGGCTGCACAATAAACAAGCCAGTCAGAATCCCCGCACAGACGCGCAGACGATATGTTACTGCCTCGATTGCCGTCGCGGCAAGCTCTGTCAGAACAATACGGTATCCGCCTATGGGAAGGAAAAGCGCTAACAGCATACCGACTAAATAGATGGCTGCCGTAGTCATAAGCATGCGTTTCACCCGCTTTGTATACACGAGCGGTTTCTTCGCAGCATGAGGTTTGTTGACTATTATAGTCATTATATTCATTACACATGCCGCGAGCATGCACCCTCTGCCTCCGATCAACACCAGTGGCAAAGATATAATTCCATACAGACATTTACCCAGCAGTCTTCCCACATTGCTGTGCACCTGCATCCATTCCATATATTCACGCGGTTTGTAAGAGTTCTGCTGAAACATATGGACAATATAAAGTTCATACCATACAGTGCCCACTATATATGTGGTAAACCATATGACTGTTAATACAATATTCATGGTAGTTTCCTATTCATTCTGAATCATTCTATAGTTAACGACATTAGAAATTTCGCTTTCGGTCTTGCAAAAGCTTCCGTATATGGCTTCTGCAAGAACCGGAAGCAGAAATTTGTTATGTTGTTTACTATAAGTTATTCTTTATGCGCACTGCTGCCATTTCTGTAGCAATCTCCAAAATGTTACAGTCCACACCCACGTCAGTCCTTGCGTGCTTTGGATGCAAATTGCAACAACTGATATACACAAAATGATAAATGCAGTATTAACCGTTTTCTATGATGAGAAGAATGCAGTCAACGCGGCATGTACCTTCGGTGCCTGCTCGGCAAAAGAAAAATGCCCCGCTCCTTCACATACCACCAGTCCCGCTTCCGGTATCAGCTCTTCCATTCTCTTGGCATCGGACAGCGGAGTTGCCGTGTCCTTATCTCCCCATATTAACAGGGTCGGGCACTTGACCAAATGCAT
The DNA here is from genome assembly GCA_947175435.1 of uncultured Lachnospiraceae bacterium. Taxonomy (GTDB): domain Bacteria; phylum Bacillota; class Clostridia; order Lachnospirales; family Lachnospiraceae; genus UBA3282. Next base: position 3,982 of record CAMWMS010000202.1, read on the forward strand.
AAGCGGCTCTAAGTCTTCATTTACCACTTTTACCAGCGTCGCGCGCATGGTCGGCGTCGCACTGTTATAATCGGCTGATCCCCGTTTGCGTCTCATATTGTCCACCGCATCGGGATACAGAAAATGTAGTACTTTCGTACTCATGACCGCTCTCCCAATTTTGTAGCAACGCAGACTTATCTTCTGCCAGAAGCTCTTCTTTGGCAAAATGCCCGCACTGTCGATCAGCACAGCTCTTTCTATGGTAAACGGCAGATTCTCTCTGGCATTCATCTTAAAGAATACCCTTCCGCCAAACGAGTGTACTACAACACTGAACCGCACAAGACCAAAAGATTCAATAAATTTCATCACGAAATCTACATAGTCGTCCACGCACCACGGCTCCGGCGGTTCAGATGTCTTACCGAATCCCGGCATATCAAGCGCGATCACCCTGTGTCCCTGTGCCAGCACATTAATAATGCCGGCATATAAGGTAATATTCGCTCCCCAGCCATGCAGAAGCACAATTGCTTCGCCTTCACCCTCTTCTATATAGTTCACTGTTATCGAATCAATCTTCTTAATCACTGTGTTCTCCACATACTCTATAAGTGCGGCTTGCGCCGGGCCGCAGCAACAATTACTATCATATACCTATGCCTGTGATTTAGCAATTATGTTTCTGCCCCTCACTGTGCAAAAAATGCTCACAAAGCATTCATCATGCCTTCTACGAGCTCCGGATACATAAAACTGCATACCTGCCTCTGGAAGATACCGAAGTTTTCTCCATCGCCGGTAAATTCATTATTGTCCCACCAACAGCAAGTGATTCCTCTCTGTCTCGCCGCCGCCACATAATAGGCTGCAAAATCGGTCCTCGCCTGAATATTTCCGTTCTTATCTCTCGCCCCGAACTCATCAATCACCACACCAATACCATTC
>CAMWMS010000203.1 GCA_947175435.1 uncultured Lachnospiraceae bacterium
GTCTGGATCATACGGTCTTTCACTTCCAGAATACGGAACATATAACCTTCATAGTCAAACTCGAAATCCTCTCCCTCTTCCGGAATATGTTCCAGTCTGGATATTACAAATCCGTTGACCGTGTCAAAGGGTTCCTCTTCGAAGCTGATTCCAAGCTGTTCCTCCAGCTCTTCCAACGGCATTTTGCCCTGGATAACATACTCGTCCGTTCCATTCCGGCTGATATAGCTGGCTTCCTCATCGTACTCATCCTCGATATTTCCGACGATTTCCTCCAGAATATCCTCCAGTGCTACAAGTCCCGCCGTCTGTCCATACTCATCAATCACGATAACCATCTGGATCTTCTCCGTCTGCATCACCCTGAACAGATCGTCTATCTTTCTCTTCTCCGTTATAAACCGCGGTTCCCGCAATAGCCCCTTGATCTTGCCGATCGGCTTATTCTTCATCCTGTCATTCATCTGCATGCGCATGACGTCTTTCAGATGCAGAATGCCTACGATATGGTCGATCGTGCCGTCATAGACCGGAAAACGGCTGTTGTGCGCATCCACAATAAAAGCTGCCGCCTCCTGCAATGTCATCGTACACTCGATTCCGATCATATTATTTCTGTTGATCATGATATCCTTAGCTTCTTTATCACCATACTCAAAGATATTGCTGATCATCTCCGCCTCATTGGCATGCAATATTCCCTGTTCATGACCTTCATTGACCATGGACAGTATTTCCTCCTCCGTGACATCCGACTTATCACCTGACGCATTGATACCGAACAGCCGTAAGATTCCGTTCGCCGTCATCGAGATCAGCGTTGTCAAAGGAGACACCACCCGTACATAATAATAGATTGGCGTGACGAAAAGCCCAATCCATCTGTCCGGATTACGCGCTGCGCTTTTCTTAGGTATGGATATACCGAACGTTAACACTATGTACAGAAGAAACAGTGTGACTAATATTGCTGTAAGCACGGCAAACAATGTGATCTGCCATTCGACCAGATTCCCTATATTATAAACCGCCGCACGATAGACAATATATCCGAAGTAACTGTTCAAGCGGTATAAATACAAGGCTCCCATCAATAAATTGACCGTCACGGCTCCCAGTTGGATTGCACCGGTATATTGCGCATGATGTTCTGTCAGATAAGTAAGCCGAAGCTGCTTTGCACTGAGCCTTCCGGACTCTTCTTTCTCCGTCTCTTCCTTATCCGCACCCTTCATATTGCTAAGTGCAGAACCGAAACCGTAAAATAACATTTCAAGCAGCAATAGCAGAATAAACCATACTATACTGCCCGAGACACCGTCATCCATATTTTGAATCCCTTCCTTTATAATTGATATTATCTGTTCTATAATATAACAAGGAATGGAACCCGTGTCAAATTCAAGTCAGTCTTATGTATTTAACTCGAGGCTGACCATCAATCCATTATTCACTACCTGCATAATATCCTGATCAAGATGACATATCCTGTCCTTTAAACGTTTCTTATCGATCGTCCGCAGCTGTTCCAGCAGAATAACAGAATCTTTTACCATATCATATTTGCTGGCATTCAGTTCAATATGCGTAGGCAACTTTGCCTTATTCATCTTTGAAGTGATCGCGGCACAGATCACCGTCGGACTATGCTTGTTCCCGATGTCATTCTGTATGATCAGCACTGGTCTGATACCTCCCTGTTCGGAACCGATCACCGGTCTTAAATCCGCGTAATAGATATCTCCTCTTTTCATTATCATACACTTCCTTATATTATCCTTATACTAATATTTCCAACAATAGTATTGCCGGTTTCTCTAAGGGTATACATGATAATTAACTGAATTTATGATGACCTACAGATAGTCTTCGTAATAGTCCTTGGTTGCCGTAATCCGACCGTTTTTCAGGTAAACTCTGGGTATCCGCTTTCCGAGATCACAGGCAAGCTCATAATTGAATCTGCCCGATAATTCTCCCAGCTCTTCCATGGTGATCTGTTCTTTACCGTCCGTCCCGATAAGCGTCACTTCGTCGCCTTCCGCCGCCTCCGGTATCTCCTCCACGCTGACCATGAACTGATCCATACAGACCCTGCCGAGAATCGGCGCTCTCCGGCCGCGAATCAGCACATAACCTTTTCCGGACAATCCTCTCGGATATCCGTCCCCATACCCTACCGGTATCGTCGCAATGCGCATCCGCTTCGGTGTTACATAAGTACCACCGTAACTGACCGGCACCCCGGCTTCCACTTCCTTGATATATACAATATGGCTTTTTAAGGACAGCACCGGCTGCAGATTCACGATATCCCTCGATACCTCCGGTGAAGGCCATAACCCATACAGTGTAATTCCTGCTCTGACTACATCCATATCCGCCTCACGGATCTCAATCAGCCCTGCGCTGTTGGCGCAATGTTTCACGGGAATACGGTAACCTGATTCTTTTTCCGCCAGATTCATAAAATTACGTATCAGCGTAAGCTGTTCCATTGCCGCCGTCTTATCCCGCTCATCCGCCCTAGCAAAATGGGTAAACATCCCTTCCAGTTCAATACCTTCCGTGTGTAGCACTTTATCCACAAAGGCAAGACCGCTCTCATCCGGTCTGATCCCCACCCTTGTCATTCCAGTATCAACCTTCACGTGCACTTTCACGCTTTTACCGAGTCTGCGTGCACATGCCGCCAACTCGTCAACGGTATCCTCCCGAAATATTGCGGGGCGTATATCCTGTCGAATCAGCTCCTTATAACAATAGGGAAAAGTATATCCTAGGATAAGGATCGGTTTCCCAAGTCCCGCATGACGCAATATCAGCGCTTCCTCCGCAGTCGCCACCGCATAGCCGAATACATAATCCATTTTCTCCAATTCACGCCCAATCTGTACCGCCCCATGCCCGTAACCGTCCGTCTTAATGACGCCGATCATTTTCGTATGTGCAGAAAGATTTCGGTGCATCTGTTCCATATTATAACAGACCGCATTCAGATCTATAGCGGCGTGGACTCTTTGGTAATTTTCTTTCATGTCTCTTACTCCATTCCGTCCTGCTGCAGCAGGATCACATCCCTAATCCGTTCTATCATATCCGTAGCCGTCATGGACACGTTTGTTTCCTGCTCTGCCGCCAGATCACCTGCGATACCGTGAAGATATACTCCCGCCACCGCCGCATCCATCCCCTGCATTCCCTGCACCAGCAAGCCCGTTACCATGCCTGCCAGCACATCACCGGAACCTGCCGTAGCCATTCCGTCATTACCTGTGGTATTCAGATATCCCCGCTGTTCTCCATGCCCTGCTACCACGGTACGCACATCCTTACAGACAACTGTACACTGCAGTCTGCCGCTAAGCCGAATCGGATAGTCTGTCAGGTACTCTTTGGCCTGCGCGGCCGTACATCCATACAATCTCGCAAATTCTCCCAGATGCGGGGTGAGAATAACAATCCTTCCCCGCCTGCCCTGCTCTGCCAAACTTTCCTGCAACCCTTGATCCTGCGCCAGAAGATTCAATCCATCCGCATCGATGACTAACGGCTTACTGCTCTTAAGAATACTGAATCGAAGCAGTTCCTGCGCCTGTTTTCCCATACCGATGCCCGGACCGATCAGGATACAGTCTGCCCAGTTCTCCGCCTCCTTAAGACCCTGCGTAAACTTCTCCTCTTGTTCAGACGTAACATCACCCATATAAGTAAGCAGCATGGCTTCCGGTACAAACTGCTGCAGCGCTTCTCTGTTCTCCGCCGCCGTAACTACCTTCACCATACCTGTTCCGATTCGAAAGGCACTCTTTACCGCCATCATGGCGGCCCCTGCAATCTGATCGTTTCCCGCAACGATAAGCGCCTTGCCGAATGTTCCTTTATTGCCGTCAGGCCTTCGCCCCGGAAGCACACTGTCATGCCGCCCTATATAGGTATACCAATACGGTTCCTCACCGAGAAAACTGCGTTCGTCTATCCCCATATTTCCGCATACCAGCGTACCGATATATTCCGCTCCCGGATACAGGATCTGTCCGACCTTACGAAATCCGTATGTCACGGTCAGATCGGCCTTCACGGCACATCCCATGATCTCCCCCGTATCGGCACGAATTCCCGACGGAATATCCACGCTGCATACATAGGCGCATCTTCGGTTGATCCACTCTATGGCCTCCGCGTAGACTCCCTCTACAGGCCTTGACAAACCGATCCCCAATATCGCATCTATCACTATATCATATTCACCATCCTGTATTGTGCTATAAACCTGCGCCTCATATTCCCGCAAAATCTCGATCTGCCTGGCCGTCTCTGCCGAATACCGGTCTTCATCATCCAACATAATAAAGGTTACTTCATACCCTTGCAGCATAAACAGTCTTCCCACCGCCAGACCATCCCCGCCGTTGTTGCCTCCTCCCGCTATAACCGCCACTCTGCACGGGGCTTTACCGTACGCGCGCCTGATTTCTTCTACCGTCACAAGCGCCGACCGCTCCATAAGCAGCAGCGCCGGAATCCGGTACTTCTCTATTGTGTTCCTGTCATAACGCTTCATCTCGGAAGCGGTCACTAAATACTGCCTCATACATTTCTCCATTCCGCCTGTCACGACCACCTGCAGGCATACTTTCCCCAACACAAGGGAAGCGTCAAAATCTCACGATTTCAACGCATCCTCATCGTCACCTTTGTTTTCATCCGAATCATCATTCTTGTCATTCGGCTCTTTCTTGTTACCGTACTTCTCCTTCGGATCATATTTCATATCAAAAATCTCTATGACATCCGCCCCGAAGATATCATGCATAAAGGAGTACAACAGATGATTCATCGCCTCTTTCTCCTGCTTGCGCACGACCTTTT
>CAMWMS010000204.1 GCA_947175435.1 uncultured Lachnospiraceae bacterium
AACCAACGTGGGGTCCACATTCAAATATTCCCCGATTCCTCCGCACACACCGCATATTGTCCTGTTTGTCCGTGAACGCATTAATCTCCTATAGTCATTACTCATATGTTTTTCCTCCTATTGACTAATTTAGTCATTTATCATTTCCATTCTGTTTTCACTCCGCAAAATCCACATGCACGTTCCCCATAGAACACTCGATCTGATAGGTACTGCTGCTCCCGTTGGAAATACTCACTTCATCCGCCAGTCCCGTATAGCTGCGGCTTCCCACACGCACATTTCCCATAGAGCATTCAATTTCATAATTGTGATCTTCCTCCGCATCGTCCAGACTCAATTCCACATCGCCCATGCCGCAATCGATGTCCATATTCCCGCTAAACAGGCCGCTCAGTTCCGCCTTTCCCATGCCAAGCTCAAGGTCTGTCTCCCGCTCTACCTGTGCACCGGCAATATGCAGTTCTCCCGCACCCACATCCATATCCAGCTCACCTGCGCTTAACGCTCCCAATGTGATCCGCCCTGCACCGACCGACATTCCTATGCCGTCTGCTGCCGTAAGGCTGTCGATGCTACATTCACCTGCACCTACTTCAATATCCATTTTACGCGCCTGCAAACCGACCGAATCCATGCTGCCGGCTCCTATTTCGATGTCCATGTATTCCGGATTAGTCCCCTTCGGCAGGTAAAGATATACCTTAGCCTCTGTCTTGACCGTAACACCGTTCCCCGACCAGTTCCACACGCCATGCCCTGTTCTGTGTAATATTCTCAGGGTATCTCCATCTTCCACGATGTAGCGGAAATTTTTCGTGTTCCCAGCAATACTGATTCCGACATGATCTCCCGTCGTTTCCATAATGTGCAGTTCGCACGCGCCCAGCTCGATATAAAGCGTGCGAAGAGTATCGGCAGTCAGCTCCAGTTCTACTTTCCCGTCGCTTTCACTGATCCGGTTCCACTTCTCATATTTCGACCAGTTAAAGTCATCGTCCCAATCGTCATCCCAGCCGAACCCAAACCGCAGGACTCTGCCGTTAGTACGGGTATAGTGAAAGGGAATCCCCGTTATGCCCATAACATCCACGTCTCTCAACACCCTAAAACCTCCGAATAACGCTGCTATACCGCATATCAGACATCCGATGATAAAAGTAACCAGTGCCGTCATCAGGCACCCTTTTGTAAACTTACTCATTCCTGTTTTCATGCCCGTACACCTCCTCTGTTAAAAAGTCTCTGACATAGAGAAACGATTCCCCTGATAAACGCCGGTATTGCCGTTCCGGCCATCAGCACCATCAACCACACAAACACAAGTCCGATGGCAAACAGAATAAACGCTGTTCCCACTAAACACAGTCCACCCAAAGGTACGGAGAACATCAGTGCAATGCCCGTAATCAAAAGCGCGATAGCAACTACGATCAATCCGATACCCGCAACTAAAAAAGCAAGGAACACTCCAAACAGCGTTGCCAGAAGTCCGACTGCCACTCCGAAGAGTCCGCCCAGCAGTCCGATCCAAATCGGAGAAGTGAGCACTGCCAGAAGCACGATCAGTACGATTGTCCCGACCGACATATCCTGCTTCGGCTGCGTATACTGACCACCTAATGAATTTCCTGTGGAGTTACCGGTATTCGTCTGTTCATATGGGTTACTGTGTTTCCTCGTGTCCTCTCTGCCGCCGTAGACACTGTCCGCACCGCTTCGCTGATAATAGCCGCCCTGGTAGTAGGCATTATTCGACTGTGCGGTATTACCGCCCGCCTGTTTGAATGGCTCCTCCCCGTTTCCCGCTGTACCGGCTCTTTCGTTCTGACCCGCATCTCCTGTCCGAATCAATTCATCCCGTGGTGTCTGCGTGTATCCGCTGAAACCGGATTCCGTGAACTCACCGATGTTACCACCGTCACTTAATCCCGCTTTGATCGTTCTCGCCAGCTCCTCCGGCGTACCTAACGACGCGATGACACCGCTCTCATTCTCTGCTCCGGCATCGTCGAAGTAATCATTATAATATTGGATGGCTTCATCCCGCTCCGTCGGTGATACATCGCCAAGAAGCTCTGTCAGACGCCTCATAAACTCTGCTCTATTCATGCTTCAATCCTCCCTCAAAGATACTGTTTAACTTGGCGGAATACCGATACCACTCGCTGATATACAGATTAAGCTGTGCTCTCCCTTTCTCTGTCACCTTATAGTATCGCCTGTTCCTGCCCGCACATTCCATATCGTAGACTTCCAGACATTCATCCTTCTGCAGTCTCCTGAGCACGGGATATAACGTGGATTCCGAAATCTCAATGACCTGCCGCACTTCCTGCGTGATCTTATAGCCGTATGTGCCTTCCGGTTCACTGGACACCACAGCCAGCACGATCGCATCAAGCAGCGCCGCACCTGTGTTAAAAACCATGCGATAAACTCCTTTCCTGCTTTTTACATACCTCATAACGAATCATCCATTTCTGTCCAGTCCACAGACTTTATATAACGACACACCCTGAAATTCCCTGTCAAAATCACGCGGCATTCTGCCCTTAATCCGTCGTCTCGGAAATCGCATTGTGTATCAATAATATTATATGAAGCTACATATGTTGGACATTATAATATTGTTGAATGTTATAATATTATATTCTGTATAATATTGTTTCTGTAGATACTATACGTCATATAATATTGTTTGTCAACATATATTTTTTAAAAAAAATTGGCAAAAGACACCTGAAAAAAATTGCACAGGCAGATCGCACAAAATGTTCTCGCAGTTGTCTTGCGTAGGAATATGAGATTTTCTTAATATTCCGTTCATCACCCAGTAATTTCGGGGCGCGGACGCCCCGAAAAGCCCGACCTGAGCCTGGATGGCGAATGTCGGGCGGTTACGTCCGCAGCCTCAGCCCAGCCAGAATATTTAAGAAAATCCATATCCCGCCGCAGACAACTGCGAGAACATTTTGTGCGATCTGCCCTCCGTACTTGATGGCCCTTTTGACACCCTAATCTTTATAACTTTAAAAACTCTTCTCACACTATATAACGCCATACACACCGCAATATCTTCATAATCTGTCATACTGAATCCAAAACCCCGCTTCGACCACATTTTTTTGCTTGTTATTCGAAAACACATTAATATATGTAAGAATAATTGTCATATCTTATCAGTAATGATAAAATATGACCGAATTATATTCTTATGAAAGGATACTGACATGAACACTACGACTCACAAACCAAACGGAACACTTCTTATTATACTTGCCGGCATTTTCTGGGGCAGCATGGGTATTTTTGTTCGTGGACTGACAGACCTTGCCGGATTTACCGCAATCCAGATCGTCAGTATCCGATTGTCTGTCGCCGCCTTGATTTTTACATTCATACTGTTCATAAAAGATTCTAAGGGGTTCAGAATCAGTCTGAAGGACATCCCTCTCTTTCTCGGACTGGGACTTGGCAGTATTCTCTTCTTCACTACCTGCTACTTCACGGCGATCCGCATGATGACCCTGTCCGTAGCCGCGATCCTGCTTTACACCTCGCCGATCTGGGTCATGCTGTTATCTCTGTTTCTTTTCCATGAAAAGATGACCGCGCACAAGCTGTTTGCCCTCGGCATTTCTTTTCTGGGATGTATCCTTGTCTCCGGGCTCGGATCAGATAATAGCGGTATCACTCTCATCGGAATATTGATCGGGCTCGGATCAGGATTAGGCTATGGACTCTACAGTATCCTCGGTACCATTGCGCTACGAAGATATTCGACCTACACAGTCACCACTTATACTTTTGTGACCGCGGCGATCGGTTCCCTGTTTCTCTGCTCCTTACCTGATTTATGGTATAAAATAACGGTTTGCCCACGCAAACCGTCTCTTTGTTTCTTTATTATATTGACTGGATCAGTCACAGCCGTAATTCCTTTTCTGCTCTATACTCTGGGATTAGAGCAGGTAGAAGCCAGCCGCGCGGCAATTCTCGCAACAATTGAACCAATGGTCGCCACGCTGATTGGCATAGTCGTCTTCCATGAATATATGACCATCATGTCCGTCTTAGGCATCCTGTGCATTCTGTGTGCCATTCTACTGTTAAACAGCCATCGTTCACAACAATAGGCGCGAATGCACTTCAACAATCCAAAAAATCATTAAAACAGATTTACTTTTCCCACAACCCCGTCATTAATGACATAGTAAGCCGTGAAGTCCTCCGGTTTAATATATATCTGCATATCCACAATGGAGTCTTTCTGATGACCCTTAGCGTAATAGTGAGATTTAACCCGCTCAGTCACCTCCTCCATAGTCACCTCATACTCCCTATACTGCAGAAATACTTCAGGCACTGCATCCTTCTTTATGGGTACCTGTTTCTCATCTGCGCTTTTCACTTCGGAGGCTGTTTGAATCTTTGCACTTTTCTCTGTTCCGGATTCTGCCGGAATAACTGCTTCACCCTTCATCTCTGTTCCCATTGTGTTCCCTGCTAACTCCTTCTTGTCCATCAAATTCTCCCCCTTACACCGGTTCACCGGCTTCCTCTGTATCTTTAGTTACGTATGCACCCCAACGCACCCCCATAATTATAACAACTATTGTTATTGTAACATTGTTTCCCTTAATTCACAAGTAATACATATAAGGATTCAAATATCAGAAGGTACATTGAAATAAATACAAGGAACAGATTGCATAAAATGATTCCTTTTGTCGGGCTTCGTCATATGGATTATCCAAAATATTCTGGCTTGATTTGCTTATATGTGATAAGGAAGAAATAGAAGTGCATGTGTCATTCCCGTCCTTTTAGCACTTATGGATGACGGGTTGCATTTTCTGCTGAC
>CAMWMS010000205.1 GCA_947175435.1 uncultured Lachnospiraceae bacterium
CTGTCGTTATGCGGGGCATGATATTACCGGCGACATCCACATGGGTGACTGGGGACTGCAGATGGGGCTGATCATCACGGAGCTTCAGAAGAGACAGCCCGATTTGATCTACTTCGATGCGTCCTATGAAGGAGAATATCCCGAGGAGGCGCCTTTTACCATATCGGAATTGGAAGAAATCTATCCGACGGCGAGTGCAAAGTCCAAGGAGGATGAGGCATATAAGGCGGAGGCGATGGAGGCAACCCATAAGCTGCAAAGCGGTGTTGCCGGTTACCGCGCACTTTGGAAACATATCATGCATGTGTCAGTAACGGATTTAAAGAAAAATTATGATAATCTGAACGTGGAATTTGACCTGTGGAAAGGGGAATCGGACGTACACGACATCATCCCCGGCATGGTGGAGCAGATGAAAGCAGGCGGTTACGCGTATGAGAGCGACGGCGCTCTGGTGGTGGATGTCAAGGAAGAGACGGATACGAAGGAAGTGCCGCCGTGTATGATTCTTAAGTCAGACGGAGCTGCCCTGTATAATACAACCGACCTTGCGACGATCATGGATCGTATGGAGCACTATCACCCTGATAAAATGATTTATCTGACGGATAAAAGGCAGGAACTGTATTTTGAACAGGTATTCCGCTGTGCAAGAAAGACCGGTTTGGTCAATGAAGATACCGAGTTGGTTCATATCGGTTTTGGTACGATGAACGGCAAGGACGGTAAGCCTTTTAAGACAAGAGAAGGCGGCGTCATGCGTCTGGAGAATCTGATCCGCGAGATCAACGAGGAAATGATCCGCAAGATTCAGGAGAATGCCGAGACAAAAGGATATCAGGTAGATGAAAAGGAAGCAGAGGAGACGGCGAAGATCGTGGGAATGGCGGCGATCAAGTACGGGGATCTTTCCAATCAGGCTTCGAAGGACTATATTTTTGATATGGACAGGTTTACTTCCTTCGAGGGAGATACCGGCCCGTATATCCTTTATACAATTGTACGAATCAAGTCAATTCTGAATAAGTATACAGAGCAGGGCGGAATGCTGACTAATGCAGTCATTCAAGAGGCGGTAAATAATTCCGAGAAAAGTCTAATGCTGGAGGTGGCGAAATTTAATGCCATGATGGAAGCGGCATACGAAGAGATCGCGCCTCACAGAATCTGTGCATATATTTATGATCTGGCGAATGCGTTTAATCATTTCTACCATGAGACGAAGATTCTCACGGAAGAGGATGCGCAGAAGAAGGCGGGCTGGATTGCGTTACTTGCGTTGACTAAGGATGTGCTGGAAGTATGTATTGACTTGCTTGGTTTCTCGGCGCCGGAGAGGATGTAGCAAAATAATATTGAGGTACCATAACCATTTCTTTAGACTAAAATGTTTTGTAAGAGATGTTTTCTTTAAGGTGGTTTGGTCAGTTATTACTATATTTTTTTAGAAACGGAACAAATCTTTTTGCAGAACTGTGAAAGAGGTGTTCCGTTTTGTTGCTTTGACCGCACCATTTGTTATACAAATCTTTTATAAAAAATGAACCAATTTCTCACTCGTGGACTCTTATTAACAGGTGCACCGAAAAGAACAGGGGAGAGGAAATTTTGAAGGAAGAAATTCTGGTAGCGCAGTTGCGGGAGGGCAGCAGGGATGCTTTCGACGAACTGTATGAAAAGTACAAGAATATGGCGATCCATACGGCATATCTGATCACAGGCAATCTGGCGGACAGCGAGGACATTGTACAGGAAACCTTTGTGAAAGTCTGGCTGCATATCCGTGAACTCAAGGACGACAGTGGATTTAGACCGTGGATGCTGCGGATTCTTGTCAGGACTGCCTACCGGATCGGAAAGAAGAATAAGCGTGAGATTCCTGATGACGAGACGGTAGAAAGAATGGAAAACCGGATAGATCCTTCTTCTCTTGACAAAGTAATACAACTGGAAGAGGCTGAAATGATCTCTGCGGCAGTCAGAGCGCTTCCCGTAAAGCTCAGAACGGTGGTTGTTTTATATTATTATGACTCGTTTTCCGTGAAGGAGATTGCAGGATTGCTCGGACTTATGGAGGGAACGGTAAAATCCAGACTGCATACGGCCAGACGACGGCTGAAAATGATGCTCAAAGTATGAAGAAGGAGGGTTTATATGCGTACGGAACAGGATTTTGACAGCAGTGTTAGAACTGCTTTAAGAAAAGAGTGTGACGGCATTTCAGCTTCAGAAGAATTGAAGTGCAGGATCGATGAGACGATCCGCAAAAGACAGGAGGAAAATTCTATGAAGCATATGAGTGCCAAGAAACTTTGTGTCAGTATAGCGGCAGCGTGCCTGCTCGTATCCGGAATTACTGTTTTTGCCGGTGGAGCATCCTATTTCGTAGCCGGCAGCAGTATGGGAGTCGAGTATACCGATTATCAGGACATGGGAAAGGCACAGAAGAAATTGGGCTATGCGGTGGACAGCGTGGAGCAGTTTGCCAACGGTTATTCTTTTTACGGAGCAAACGTGGAATCGATCACAGCTTACAGTGAGGAAAACGGTGCGCTCTACAGTGTTCCGATGATGAATATCATATATCGCAAGGATGAAAAGAAGATCGACCTGAACATCAGCGGGAAGACAGGGGATGACATCTCCTCCAAGGAGCCGAATGCCACAAGGATGTGCGGCGATATTGCGCTGCGATATGACGAATATACGGATAAGTTGGTGCCCGAATCCTATGAACTGACAGAGGAGGATAAGATCAACGAGCAGAGAGATGATTACAATATCGTCTATATGTCGGTAACGGTGAATCAGGAGGAGACGAACGGAACGAAGTCAAAAGAGTCGGTAACGGTCATGGACGATACAAATATGTCCGATTCGGACGATGTAAAAAAAGGAAGTTATGTCATTTCGGAGGATGGCAGCGTTACCCTCACAACCCACGGCACGCAGGATAACGACAGTTATGTTATTTCCGGCACATATGATGAAGTATGTATTCAGCACCGGATGGTCGTAAGTTGGGAAAAAGACGGAAAGTCTTATAATATGACAGGAGTGGATCTGGATATGAGTGCAGAGAAAATGCTGGATATGGCGGAAGAGATCCTTACGGCTGAGTAGTGCCGGCGTAGATTTGCAGGTTTTGCGACAGAAACTTCGGATTCCCGATCAGAGGCTTTCAAGATTTTTGTAAGATTTTTACACTATTTTTATTAAAAACGCTTGACAAGCAGTCATAAGAAATTGTATACTAGCAAAGCGGGTTGCGTGAGTGACCCGCATATAAATGGGGTCTTAGCTCAGCTGGGAGAGCATCTGCCTTACAAGCAGAGGGTCATAGGTTCGAGCCCTATAGGCCCCACTTATAAATTTTATATTGAATATGGCGAGATAGCTCAGCTGGCTAGAGCATACGGTTCATACCCGTAGTGTCGAGGGTTCAAGTCCCCCTCTCGCTATTACCTTTAAGAGTGCGGAAACGCTGGTTGATACGGCGTTTCCGTTTTATTTATAAGGAGCAATATCAATATGGAACGTATTCTGATCATCGAAGACGAAAAAGATGTGAATCAACTATTGGCACAGAATTTGCAAAACAACGGATATGAGACCGTATCTGTCTGGAATGGGCTTGACGGCATTCAACAGTTACAAAATCAACACTTTGATATGGTACTATTAGATTTGATGCTTCCTTACAAGAGTGGGGACGAAGTGTTAAGAGAGATAAGAAAGGACCGTGACATTCCGGTAATAGTGATTTCAGCAAAGGATCTGGTGGGTACAAAGATCGATCTTCTGACATTGGGAGCAGATGATTATATCACAAAGCCGTTTGACCTGGGAGAAGTAACCGCAAGAGTCGTTTCAAATTTGCGTCGATATCATAGCAAGAATCAAAAAAAACAGCTCACATACAAAGAATTGACACTGGATACTGAGAGCAAGACGCTCACAGTCAATGGCATCGAGCTGGAACTGACGGCAAAGGAGTATGGTATCATGGAATTATTGTTACAATCTCCAAGTAAAGTCTTTTCAAAGGCATATCTCTATGAAGCAATCTGGGGCTATGAATATCTGGGCGATGAGAATGTTATCAAGACGCACATCAGCAACCTTAGAACTAAGATGAAAAATCACAGTGAAAGCAATTACATAGAAACAGTGTGGGGACTGGGATACCGCCTTGCGAAATAGAACTTAACCTTTTCTTTACAATTTTACACATTTTGCATGATTTTCTTTACATTTATCAAACCATTGGGTGTTACACTTTCAGTTATAAGAAATCATTCTTTGAAAATCTACATAACAGAAAGGAAACGTTACAGTTCGGCAAATCCGGACTGTGATCAGAAAACAAATTATGGGCAATATGGTTTTGGAAACAAGAGATTTATCAAAGCAGTATAAATCTCAACGGGCATTAAATCATGTGAATTTAAGCCTGCAACAGGGAAAGATTTACGGTTTGATCGGAAAAAACGGCGCAGGAAAGACGACACTCATGCGAATGATCGCGGGACTGGGATTCCCGACACAGGGCAGCATTCTGTTATTTGGAACAGAAGATCGCAGCGGGTTGGAAGCAGCGGGCAAACGCATTGGTTCTCTGATCGAGGCTCCGGGGTTGGTGGCAGGTATGTCTGCAAAAGAAAATATGCACCTGCAATGTCTGATGAAAGGTATACCAAATTATGAGATTGAAGATGAACTGCTGGAACTCGTCGGTCTGAAAGACGCCGGGAAAAAGAAAGTAAAAAACTTTTCTCTTGGAATGAAACAGCGGCTCGGAATCGCCATAACACTGATCGGAAATCCTGATCTGCTCATGCT
>CAMWMS010000206.1 GCA_947175435.1 uncultured Lachnospiraceae bacterium
TCCTCAGGCTCCGTACTGATAACAGAAATATATTCTGTCTGCCCGTTTTCCTCCAATGCATAAGATGCTGTTCTCGGCATTGTGATCACTACGACCGCCGCAAGCGCCGCTGCAAGTATACGTTTCCTTATCCTCTTCATCTCTTCCTCCTACTGTTTCTGCATGGGAAAACCCTCCCAGCATGCCCCATTACGGGCGCGTAAAAACATTTTAAGCTACTTTTCGCGCTAAGTCCACTAGCCAAACGGCTAGTTTTTAGGAGTTTTAAAGTTCCAGACTATTCTCTTTCAAGAGAAAATCATAAATACTCATTGTCGTAATACCGACCTCATCTCTTGTAACATTTACGACATCCTTCACAATGATAATCTTCTTAAAGGAATCATTTACGCGAATAAGAGAAGCCTTTTCCTGCAACTGCTTTTCTTCTGTCGGCATACTGAATGCAGATTGAATATAATAGCGCTTACTTCCCAGATTTGCCACAAAATCAATCTCCAGCTGCTTCCTCTCTGTTTTCCCTTCTTCGTTTACACCTCTCTTTTCCACAATGCCTACATCTACAGAATACCCTCTGCTTCGCAATTCATTGTATATGATATTCTCCATAATATGTGTTTCTTCAATCTGCCTGAAACCTAATCTCGCGTTTCTGAGTCCTACATCCTCAAAATAATATTTGGCAGGCGTTCCGATATACTTTCTGCCCTTAACATCATAGCGATTCGCTTTATTGATCACGAAGGCCTCTTCCAAATACTCTATATACTGTCTGATTGTATTTCCGCTAATATCTGACCTGATCACACTTTTAAATGTTGCTTCGATCTTGGGTACATTTGTAAGCGAACCAATAGCCGATGCCAGAACATTAACTAAATCCTCCAATTCCTGAGACTTTTCTATGCGATGTCTCTCAATAATATCTTTTAAATATGTTTCATCAAATAATTTTGTCAAATAAAGTATTTTCTGCTCTTCCGTCTTCATTGATACAGTAAGGGGCAGCCCGCCATAAATAGAATACTCCGCCCATCCATGATACATATCTCCCTCATAGACCTGCATAAATTCTCTAAAAGTCAACGGGTAGATATGAACTTCATCACCTCTGCCTCGAAATTCGGTGATAACATCCTTTGATAAGAATTTAGAGTTGCTGCCGGTTACATATATATCCGCATTCCTGATATGAAGCAGGGAATTTAACACTTCTTCGAATTCCCTTAACATCTGTACTTCATCCAACAAAATATAATACTGTTCTTTATCCGTGATACATGAGTCAATATAATCCAATATAATATCCGGGTCCCGATATTTCTTTGCTTTTCTTTGGTCCAGCTCAATCGCAATAATATGAGATTCCGGAACTCCCTGATTCAACAAATAATCTTTAAAAATATTAAAGATTAAGTATGATTTTCCACATCTCCTGATACCTGTCACAACTTTGATCATTCCGTTATTCATTCTGTCAATCAAGTCATTTAAATATTTATCTCTTTTAATCTCCATGCCGAAACTCCTTCATTGAATATTATTGACATATTTGACACTTTTATTCAATTTCATTTTATATTTTTCTGTATTGCAGGGCAAGCCTTTATTGAATTTTTTTACATTAATGTCAATTTTATTCAATGGATTTGTCTAAAAAAACTGCCGCCCCAAAGGACGGCAGTTCTCATTATACTGTCAACTATTTCTTTATGGATTTCTTATCGGTCACGACCGGCTCTTTCGGAAGCACTACCTTATCCAGCTTCCAGATCTCATCCACATACTCCTGAATGGTTCTGTCGGAAGTAAACTTGCCGGAGCATGCTACATTTAAGATCGCGCTCTGCGCCCAGCCGCTCTCGTTCTTGTATGCCGCTTCCACCTTCTTCTGAGCCTCGGCATAAGCTTTGAAATCCTTCAGAATAAAGTAGGTATCCGCCTTAGCGGTACTCTGTGTGTTCAACAGAGAATTGTACAACGGTCTGAATAGATCCGGATCGTTGGGTGCATAAGTACCGTTGATCAACTGCATCAGGACTTTGCGTACGTCAGGATCATTGTTGAAGATCTCTGTGGGATGATAACCGCCGTAGTTCTCATAACGGATAACTTCGTCAGAACTTAAGCCAAAGATAAATGCATTCTCCTCTCCAACCTCTTCCACGATCTCCACGTTAGCACCGTCCATGGTTCCGATGGTCAACGCACCATTCAACATGAACTTCATGTTACCTGTACCGGAAGCTTCCTTACTTGCTGTGGAAATCTGCTCGGATACATCAGCCGCCGCGAAGATGATCTCCGCATTGGATACTCTGTAGTTCTCAATAAAGACAACTTTGATCTTGCCGTTAATCGCCGGATCATTATTTACCACATCAGCTACGGAATTGATCAGCTTGATCGTCAGCTTCGCATTGTGGTAGCCTGCTGCCGCTTTCGCTCCGAAGATAAAGGTTCTCGGATAGAATTCCATATCCGGGTGCTCTTTCAACTCATTGTACAGATACATCACATGCAGGATATTCAGAAGCTGACGCTTATATTCATGCAGTCTCTTTACCTGTACATCGAAGATGGAGCGAGGGTCAACCTCCACACCGTTATGCTCGAAAATGTATTCCGCGAGACGAACCTTGTTCTGATGTTTAATATTCATGAACTCCTGTTGTGCCTTCTCATCGTCCGCGTATATCTTCAGTCTGCCGATCTGCGGCAGGTCGGTGATCCAATCATTACCCACATGTGCCGTAACCCAGTCAGCCAGAAGCGGGTTGGCGTGTAACAGGAAACGTCTCTGGGTGATACCGTTGGTCTTGTTGTTGAACTTCTCCGGCATCATCTCGTAGAAGTCCTTTAATTCCTGATTCTTTAAGATCTCCGTATGCAGTCTTGCCACACCGTTGACAGAGTAACCTGCCGCGATAGCAAGGTGTGCCATCTTCACCTGTCCGTCGTAAATAATCGCCATCTTGCGCACTTTATCATGGTTGCCCGGATATTTCTGCTCGATCTGTGCCACAAATCTGCGGTTGATCTCCTCCACGATCTGGTAAACACGGGGCAGTAATCTGGAGAAAAGCTCAATAGGCCATTTCTCAAGCGCCTCGGACATAATCGTATGATTGGTATATGCACAGGTCTTAGTCGTTACTTCCCATGCCTCATCCCATGTCAGATAGTGCTCATCCATAAGGATACGCATCAGTTCCGCGATCGCAACCGTAGGGTGGGTATCATTCAGCTGGAACGTAACCTTCTCATAGAACTTTCTGATATCTTCATGCTTCCTCATATATTTCGCTACGGCTTCCTGTACGGATGCAGAGATGAAGAAGTACTGCTGTTTTAAGCGCAGCTCTTTGCCGGCATAATGGTTATCGTTAGGATATAACACCTCCACGATATTTCTCGCCAGATTCTCCTGTTCTACGGCTCTCTGGTAATCTCCTTTATCAAAAGAATCAAGCTGGAAGCACTCAACAGGCTCCGCATCCCAGATACGAAGCGTATTAACGATACCGTTGCCGTAACCTACTACGGGCAGATCATAAGGAATGGCACGTACGACCTGATAACCTTCCTGTCTGAAATTACTTCTGCCGTTCTCATCCACATAGACATTCACATATCCGCCGAATTTGACTTCCTTAGCATACTCCGGTCTTCTCAGTTCAAAAGGATTACCGTCCTTAAGCCAGTTATCCGGCACTTCTACCTGATAACCGTCCCGAATCTCCTGCTTAAACATACCGTAACGATATCGGATACCGCAGCCGTAAGCCGCATATCCCAAAGTTGCCAGAGAGTCTAAGAAGCAGGCTGCAAGACGTCCTAAACCGCCGTTTCCGAGCGCCGCGTCGGGTTCCTGATCTTCCACCACGTTAATATCGATGCCCAACTCCTCAAGTGCTTCCGCTACAGCCTTATACGCCTGCAGATTGATAATATTATTGCCGAGGGCACGCCCCATCAGGAACTCCATGGATAAGTAGTATACCATCTTAGGGTCCTGCTTGTCGTACTCCTTCTGTGTCGTCAGCCACTGATCCACGACTGCATCCTTAATCGCATAGGATACTGCCTGGAAAATCTGCTGATCTGTTGCTTCCTCAAGTGTCTTTCTGTAAAGCGTCCTGATATTATACAGAACACTTCTCTTAAAAAGCTCTGTATCAAAGGTTGTTGTTACAGCTTTCTTTGCCATTTGTATGCCTCCTCGTTTGCTCTTGGTTCTGAAAATCAATGTCTGTCTTAACTCCATTCTATTATTATATCTTGTATTTCTGTTTTTGACTATAAGCAATGTGCTTAAATTGTCAGAAATATTAAAGTAAAATATGGGGCTTCTACACTTTTTCTACACCAATAGTAACCTTCTCACCATTGACATTCCACTCTTTGGCGACTGTCAATGCTTCCTCAGTCACAATCGCCTCCGCCAGCACTTTACCGGAAATCGCCTCTGCATTCTTCTGCACGATTCCGGCCACCTTGTCATTGCCGTTGATAGAGACTTTGATGTGATCCATGACTTCAAAACCTGCATCCTTACGCATGGTCTGGATCTTACTGATCACCTCGTAGACAAAGCCTTCCTCGATCAGCTCTTCGGACAGGTTCGTGTCAAGCACAACGGTAACACTGTTGTCAGCCTCGGACACATAGCCGTCCTTCTGCGCTGTCTCGATGAGCAGATCTTCTTCCGCCAGCGCGATCTCCACGCCTTCCACATCAAATTTCAATGCGCCCTGCGCCTTAAGTTCCTCCATAGCCCTGGTGCCGTCCACCTCGCTCAAATATGCT
Organism: uncultured Lachnospiraceae bacterium; assembly: GCA_947175435.1. Lineage (GTDB taxonomy): Bacteria > Bacillota > Clostridia > Lachnospirales > Lachnospiraceae > UBA3282. Next base: position 4,810 of record CAMWMS010000206.1, read on the forward strand.
CTAATGCCGTTAAGCTGTTTGCCGTATTTAGG
>CAMWMS010000207.1 GCA_947175435.1 uncultured Lachnospiraceae bacterium
CTCTTATATGAAAACAGCCATAGATTACGGAACAGGACTTCGCATTTTACGGCAGGATCCTTGGGAAACATTGATCACATTCATTATTTCCCAGCAGAAAACTATTCCCGCCATCCGGTCCTCCGTAGAAAAAATTGCAGAAAAATATGGTGTTCCTGTCGAAACACCATATGAAACCGTATATCTCTTTCCCACAGCGGAGCAAATGGCATCGGCCTCGCCCCAGGAACTGGATCTGTGTAAATTAGGATATCGCACTCCCTATATCCTGGATGCCATCCGGCGGGTAACTTCCGGACTGCTGGATCTGAATGCACTGTATGCCTATGATGACATACAGCTCTTCGATATGTTAAAAACCGTACACGGCGTCGGCGACAAGGTCGCAAATTGTGTCGCCTTGTTCGCCTACAACCGCACCACCCTTGTTCCTGTTGACACTTGGATCAGGAAGGTAATTGACGGTATCTATGACGGACACAATCCGTTCATCCGCTATGGCAGTGCCGCCGGGATCATGCAACAGTATATATTTTACTATGTCAGGCAGAAACCGTAATATCAAGTACGTGCATATAGGCATCTGAGCCGCGCACACAGGTCACCGTGATCTTCTTATCCTTAGTGAAAGCCTTGCACCCTGTGATGCTCCGCACCGTATCCAGTTTCAGCTCCATATCGCCTGCCGAAGTCTTCAGATATAGTATGTTTTCATTCGACCGACTGTCCACGGTTCCGCTCACGGTAGCCGGAGAAGTGGTATCGACTTCCGGCGGCTGGGTAGTATTCTTTGAGCCTACGATCACCGCCGCATGCATATTGGAATCCGTGCCTCTGTATACGGAAACCGTCAGTTTCGCGTCCGGCATAAGGAACATGCCGTTTCTGGTATCTGTATTCTTATCTATTACGATCTGCATTTCCCCGTTGCTCGTCGATAAACACAGCAAATCTTCCTTCGTATTCTTACCCACCGTTCCCGTCACCGTAGTGGTCTCGGCACTCACCACCGTTACCGGAGCCGGTGTAAGTGACATATCCACCGTAGCCTGCGCGGCTGAGGCTGTATTCCCCTGTCCTGCGACCGCTGACGCATCAGATATGCTGAGCGCATGCATGTAACTGTCAGAGCCCCGAGAACAGTATATGCGATATTCATGAGCGGCAACCAGAACAGAACAGCCGCTTAAGTCTGTGGTCGTATCTAATTTGATCTGCATCTCTCCCTGTGCCGTGTTGACATACAGAAGCGTATCATCAGATTTGTCTCCTATCGTTCCCGTGACATAGACATTCGTTGAAGAATCCAATGTGACTGCCGGATCCTGTGTGCCGCTTGTTATCTTCACCGCATGAAGATAACCGTCGGAACCATGGGAAACCGAAACATTAATGCTTTTACCCGTAAGCAGAACCTTACACCGATGAGGCATCCGTTCCGCCGTCCAGCTTGATCTCCATATTTCCTTCTTTCGTGGAAAGTTTCAACAGATCTGTCGTCGTACCTGCCATAACCTTTCCCTGCACCGTCGCCATGATCTCATCTGCATGCACCGTCATTTTGCTTCCGGGAAACATCAGTGCTCCGATCACAAGACAGCCTATTAAAGACAATTTAGCTATCATTTGTTTTTTCATAATTTTCCTCTTTTCCGAGACGTATCTCATATACACAACGTCTCTTTGCAGCTTTCCGTTTTTTTACATAAACTCCATATTATGTAAATATGATTATGTAAACTTATCATACAACATCTATGACAAAAATGCAATAGATATTCTACATAAAGTAGTTTTTACCGTTACAAAATGTTTTGCTTGAATCCTCTCCCTTAATTTGATAATATGGATTTCTAGTCACTTGAAACATAACCTTTTTCATATAACAGTGAGGTCCCCGCGTTATGGCAATGCGTATGAAAAATATGACTGACGGCAAACCGTCAGCTCTCATCTTAACATTTGCCCTGCCACTCATGATCGGCAATGTGTTCCAACAGCTCTATACCGTTGTGGACACGATGGTGGTCGGTAAGGTTCTGGGCGTAAGCGCTCTCGCGGCTCTCGGCGCCGCGGATTGGATGAACTGGCTTATGCTCGGCGTTATCCAGGGAATCACACAAGGCTTCGGCATCCTCATGGCGCAGGAATTCGGTGCCGCTAAATATGAGGATTTGCGGAAAACAGTGGGCTGTTCCGTCGTGCTCTCCATACTGTCTTCTATCGTACTTCTTGGGCTGGGACAGTGGATTGCACGTCCCGTACTCATGCTTTTACAGACACCTCCGGAGATTATTGACAACTCGCTTCTGTATCTGCGGATCATGTATCTGGGCATCCCCGTTGTGATGACGTATAATCTGCTGGCAACCATCCTGCGCTCTCTGGGAGACGGTCAGACTCCACTGTACGCCATGATTGTTGCTGCTATCACAAATATCGCTCTGGACATTTTATTCGTACCGGTTCTGGGATTCGGCATCAGCGGCGCTGCCATCGCCACACTGATTGCACAGGTGATTTCCGGACTGTACTGCCTGTACCATATCCGAAAGATCGAGATTCTGGCACTGACCTCTTCAGATTACAGCCTGCGCGGTCACTTGCCGTCCAAGCTGCTTATGCTCGGTTTCCCGATGGCCTTCCAGAACGCGATCATTTCCATCGGCGGCATGATCGTGCAGTTCGTGGTGAACGGCTTCGGTGTTATCTTCATCGCCGGATTCACTGCCACCAACAAGCTCTACGGTGTATTGGAAGTCGCCGCCACATCTTACGGATACGCCATGGTCACATATGCGGGACAGAATCTCGGTGCCGGAAAAACAGACCGTATCCGCAAAGGTATCCGGGCTGCCGTTCTGATTGCTCTGGTTACCTCCGCCTTAATTGCCGCCGTCATGCTGCTTGGCGGCAAAGCCATATTAAGCTGTTTCATTTCGGGAACCCCGGAAGAATATGCACAGACTTTGCAGATTGCTTACTATTATCTCGCCGTCATGAGTATCTGTCTGCCGATCCTCTACATCCTGCATGTGACACGTTCTACCATTCAGGGAATGGGGAATACCGTACTGCCCATGGTGTCCGGCATTGCCGAGTTTATCATGCGCGCCGTTTCCGCTATCCTGCTGCCGATGATCATCGGCGAGACCGGTATCTTCTATGCGGAGATCATGGCATGGCTCGGAGCGGATGCGATCCTGATCAGCAGCTATTTTGTTGTAATTGGAAAAATAGAACGAAGAATGAAGCCTGCGGAAACCTAACCGGTTTCGCTAGTTTCCGCAGACTCTTAGAAATTCCACGGCGTAAAAGCAGCAATCACGGCAATCACAATCGCAGGAAGCAGGTTGGCCACACGCACTTTTTTACCCCAGACAAGATTTAATCCCACACAGAAGATCAATATAGAACCGATCAAAGACAGATTCGCCAGCGCCGTTTCCGTCATGATCGGTTTGATAAATCTTGAAAGCAGTGTGATACTGCCCTCAAACACAAACACCGGAATCGCTGAGAACACACAGCCTTTTCCCATGGAGCAAGTCATCACCATGATAATGATCAGGTCGAGAATCGTCTTAATCGCCAGAATAGAATAATCCCCCAAAATTCCATCCTGTATCGCGCCCACGATAGCCATAGCGCCGATACAGACCGTAAGGGAGGCTGTCACAAATCCATTCACAAAATCTTTATCTTTCGCGTTGCCCGTCTTGATCTTAAGCCACTCTCCGAACCGCTCAAACCATCCCTCGATATTGACAGATTCACCGATCAACGCGCCCAGTGCCAGACAGATCACGACAAACATGGATCTGCCTCCCGAAAGGGATGCCCCTTCCACCTTCATCATTCCTTCCATAGCACCCGCAATACCGATAAACAGTACGCTTACGCCGCATGTGGTATTGAGTGTATCCTGATGGCGGTCAGATAAGTACCTGCCGAAGAAATGCCCGGCGATGCCGCCCGCTATAATACCGATTGTATTGATTATTGTGCCTAATCCGATCATATCTTTATCACCTTATGTATTATTTTACAGTATCATAATTTTGATACTATGTTCATTTTCCGGCAGGCCGGAAGTTACAGGTCGAGTTTCATATATATAGAGGTATCCATAGGACTGTCATTATAGCTTTCTATCTCATAGAATCCGCACTTCTCATACATATGGATTGCACTTTGTAAGAAAGGTAGTGTATCCAGTAACATATAAGAATATCCAATGTCTTTCGCATCCGCTATGATTTTTTCAACCAGCAGATTTCCTATCTTCTTCCCTCTAAATTGTGGTCTTACATAGAGACGCTTCATTTCACAATTTTGATTATCAATTTTTCTTAGTCCTATACAACCTGCTAATTGTTCATCATAATAGACTACATATAGCCTTCCGTCCGGCACACCATATTTTACTTCCAGATGTTTTATTTCTTCATCGTAGTTTTGGACATCAAGATATTGCTGAAATGAAGGATCATTTTCAATCAGCATATTTGTATATTCTGAAAATAAGATGCTGACTTCTTCAGGCCGGTCATATGCTGACACTATTTTAATATTTGGCATTAGTTTTCCTCCGCAAATTACATAGACTCGAAGCATTTCCATATCATCTATATCATCATCAAAAGCTACATATACTGAATTGCTATAAGATCCGATCTTTCATAACGGTTATGTCCTTGTAATTGCTTTTTGTATTTCCAACACTTAATTGCTTCCTCTAAAGATTTTCCCTGATTATCTGCAAAGAAATCCCGAATATAAGTATTGTACTCAAACTGCTTATCAATTTTTGTTTTCCCTT
>CAMWMS010000208.1 GCA_947175435.1 uncultured Lachnospiraceae bacterium
ATCCAAATGCTGCACTGTGGACACCGTGCCGTTCTCATACAAGAAGATTCCCGTATTCCTGATCATGGCGTTATGTTGATTATTCTGCTCCGAGTTCAGAGCAAACTGCGTAGATACATTCCCCAATCCGATGGCTCCCACGCCCAGATCGGACAGATGATACAGCTTGTCATTACCATACTCATCCTTCGTCCAGATCAACAGCTTCTCCCAGATCTCATCCGCCTCGTCGATCCATCCGTTGCCGTCCGCATCATACTTTGCAAGATCCGCAAATCCATTGCCGGACTTCGTTCCGAAGAGTTCTCCGCCGTCATTAATTACGCCGTCATCATTCAAATCAAGCGCCAGAAATCCGCTGCCGGATGCAAGCGACGATATCTCTTCTTCCTCACCATCCTGATCCAGATCGAAGAAAAACTTCTGATCCGACACCTGTGCAATATTCGTGTCCAGATTGATCACAAGCGGATCGCAGTAAGTCACCATTCCGGTGCTGTAAGTCTCCTCATAGTATTCCTCGAATCTGCGGCTCATGGCAACCTCCAGATTAAAAGACAGTTCCCTGCCGTCCGCCGTCTTCACCATGCCTGTCGTGGAAAATGTGGTCTGCTCTTCCTCTCTGTGATAATACTGATTGGTGAGCGTGTTGACCTGATAAACCGGCTGCGCCGTACTTGTATTGCTTCTGGGAACATCCGATCTGTTCCACCGGCTTGCATCGTATCTCTCGCCGCGAAATTTGAAAAAGATCTCCATCAGAAACTGTATGCAACTCTGCCTGATCGAAAGCATCGTATTTTCCGGCGTCTCTCTTTCCTTTACCTTCACGGCACTGGTCAGATTCTTAAAATGTGTTGTGATATCTTCCAGATTTGCGGTGCTCTCTTCATCCTTCTCATTGGTCTCTGTCTTCTCGCTCTCCGGTTGTTCTCCGGAATTGACCAAATTGCCAAACAGACTGCCCAGTCCGCCATATGCCTGATACTGGGCTGCGCTAAGCCGCATACTGGAACCTCTCACTGATTTGGTTGTCACAGAAGAATATCTTCTGGCAGATTCCATTCCCACTACACTGGAATCAATTCTCACTTTTCCCTCCTTTTGTAAAGACCCGCTCCCTGCCTGTCTGTGCCACCGACTGCACCTTCCCTGATGCATGGCAATAGAAAGGACGGTATCTCTTAGGAAAATCCTTTTCCCTCAAAAATACCGTCCATGGTCTGTACATCATTCAGATTCAAGAAGCAATCGTCTGGCCAAGAGCAACCACCCCTCGTATTTTATATATCGGACGCATGCTCTGAATAATTTAGCAGATATATCCACTGATTTTTTATTTAATTCCTTATGCCGACCATTAAGCATCTACCCTGTTATAATTAATCAGGCAGCCTTTCAGGATAATCTGCCTCTCTTCATCCGTCAGCTCACCAAGCCGCAGCGCAAATTCCGTCAGCGTTCCTTCATCGACAGACACCTTATATGCCCTGATCACATCCGCTTTATCTTCCACCGCCTGTCTGATATTCGGGAAGAACAGGTAATCCAGATTCTTGAAAGGAAGCTCGCCCTCGTCAATCAGGAACGGAAGCATGCCCCAGTTGATCAGATTAGAGCGATAGCGCTTCGTTGCGTATTCATTAGCGATATTCGCCCAGCCGCCTAACACTTTCTGGCAGCTCGCCGCCTGCTCTCTGGCGGAACCGTCACCCGGCTTCACCGCGAAGATCGTAGAGCCGAATCCTGTATTCTCATGGGAAGCATCCGCATAAGTCTTTTTGATCACATTCATCACAGGTTTCACGTCCGGATGTGCCTGACAGGGATGTTCGCCCGCCATTCTTGCTTTCTCCGCGCGCTGGATATCCTTGGCCCGTCCCACGTACGCCGGATCTTTTCTGGACAAAGTAAACTCTGCCAGCCCAAGCGGATTGGAACGATAGGAAGATGTCTCTCCGGACGGAATCAGCTCGTCCGTGGTCGTTACCGGATCGTGAATTTCAGACACGACGCGCAATACCAGATTGTCCGGCAGCGCTCCCATAGCCGGCCAGTCCTTAATGTTGGGGCCGAACTGAATCTCCACACTCTCGTCCGCCACACCCTTGGAATCAAATACTCGATTCTTGTAAATATTTGCATCAAAATGATATTTATATTTGCCGATCTCACCGTCGAACTGCGTCGCCGGCGTAAGTATACCCTTGTTTGCCGCCGTCGCCGCAATGGAACGCGCATCCATAAGCGCCACGGAAGAAATCTGTCCGTTCTGCAGCTTAGACCCCTCCCTGTTGGGGAAGTTTCTCGTAGAGTGACGGATACTGAACGCATTGTTCGCCGGCGTATCTCCCGCACCGAAGCATGGACCGCAAAATGCCGTCTTAAGCACCGCACCAGTCTCTAAAATCGCCGCAGCACAGCCGTTCTTAATTAACTCCATGTACACCGGCATGGAAGCAGGATATACGCTTAACGTAAAGCCGTCCGCACCGATATAGGAACCGCGCAGGATATCCGCCGCAGCACAAATATTCTCGAATCCGCCGCCCGCACAGCCTGCGATGATACCCTGATCCACCATGAATCTGCCGTCTACCACTTTATCCTGCAGAGAATAAGGCACTGCACCGTCCAGACTCACCTTTGCCCGCTCCTCCACATCGTGGAGCACGTCTTTCAGGTTATCATTGACCTCATCGATAGTATAAGTGTTGCTGGGATGGAAGGGCATAGCAATCATTGGTCTGATCTCAGATAAATCCACCGTGATCATACCGTCATAGTATGCCACCTCACCCGGATTCAGCTCCTTATATTCCTCCACCCTGCCATGAATATCATAAAATTCCTTAATCTGCTCATCTGTCTGCCAGATGGAGGACAAACATGTCGTCTCCGTGGTCATAACATCGATGCCGATACGGAAATCAGCGCTTAAAGCTACCACCCCGGGACCTACGAATTCCATCACTTTATTCTTCACATAGCCATTGCCGAACACCTCACCGATAATGGCAAGCGCCACATCCTGAGGTCCCACGCCCTTCACGGGAGTACCGGTCAGATAGACACCCACAACGCCCGGCATGTTGATGTCATAAGTCTGGGACAATAACTGCTTCACCAATTCCGGACCGCCCTCGCCCATGGCCATCGTACCAAGCGCACCATAACGGGTGTGTGAATCGGAACCTAAGATCATCTTGCCGCCGCCCGCTAACATCTCTCTGGCGTACTGATGAATAACTGCCTGATGAGGAGGCACATAGACACCGCCGTACTTCTTCGCACAGGTCAATCCAAACATGTGGTCATCCTCATTGATCGTACCGCCCACCGCGCACAAAGAGTTATGGCAGTTGGTCAACACATAAGGAATCGGAAATTTCTGAAGTCCCGAAGCCCGCGCCGTCTGAATAATTCCCACGAAAGTGATATCATGGGACGTCAGTTTATCGAATTTAATCTTTAATTTTTCCATATTGCCGGAGGTATTGTGTTCCTGCAGAATACCGTAAGCCATCGTATTCTTCGCAGCTTCTTCCTTAGATACCTCCATGCCTGTCCTGCTCTTAATCTGTGCCGCCGCCTCTGCACCGTCCGGAACGATCTCGGTTCCGTTGAGCAGGTATGCGCCGCCTTCTGATAATTTAATCATACTTTCTCCTCCATTCCGAAGCGTTCTGTGAAACGCTTCGCCCAAAACTTATTATATAAGATATAGTTGAGGCGTGCAAGACGATAGGGGATTTTATTTCGTATAGGAAAATAATTTACACAACATACCTCTCATAATACCCATAATCCTCCACCCTGCAATTCACCCGCAGACGTACTCCGTTTTCCAGATACTCCGTCTCATACACCACCGCATGCTCATTGAGATAAGATACCGCCCTGCCGTCCGTGTATGGAATACACAGCGTGCACTCTCTGTAACCGCAGGATAGCTTCTTCTCGATCAGGCGAATCAGCTCTTCCATACCGATCCTGTTCTTCGCAGACAGATAGATGCTGTGCTCCGACATAATGGGAAGCTGCGACTTCAACTGCTCCGGCTCGATGCCCGCCAGTCCCGGTATGTCGTCCGGCGTAACAAGATCACTCTTGTTGTATACATAGAGCATGGGAATGCCGTCCGCACCGAGTTCTTTCAGTGTCTGGTTCGTAACCGCGATCTGCTCCCTGTAATGCGGATCACTGTAATCTACCACCTGCAGAAGAATATCCGCTTCTCTTGCTTCCTCCAGCGTAGATTGAAAAGCCTCCACCAGATGGTGCGGCAGCTTATGAATAAATCCCACCGTATCTGACAGCAGAAATGCGTGATGGTTCCCAGGCTCGATCTTGCGCACCGTGGTATCCAGTGTGGCGAAAAGCATGTCCTTCTCCATCACCTTCTTCTCTTCTACGTTGATCTCATCACTTCCGTATAAATCCAGCATTGCATTCATCAAGGTGGATTTACCAGCGTTGGTATATCCCACCAATGCAACTCTGGGCATACCTGATCCCGCACGGCGTTTGCGCTGTGTCATGCGCTCCCCGCTCACGTCCTTCAGCTCTCTGCGAAGCTCCGTCAAACGGCGTTCCAACACACGCCTGTCCAGCTCCAGTTTCTTCTCTCCGGCACCCTTATTGCTCAAGGCTCCGCTGCCGCCGCCCTGTCTGCTAAGTGCCGCATGAAGCCCTACCAGCCTGGGCAGCATGTACTGTAGCCTTGCCACCTCTACCTGCAGCTTCGCCTCCCTAGACCTTGCCCGGCTCGCAAAGATATCAAGGATCAATGTACTTCTGTCCAAAACCG
>CAMWMS010000209.1 GCA_947175435.1 uncultured Lachnospiraceae bacterium
GGCCTTTTCTTGTGATCTTCGTGCTGCTCGGAGGCTTCAGCGATACTGCGACGGGGGTGATGGCGGGAAGTGTATGTCTTCTTTTGTCGGTTCATTTTGCCGGAGGGGATTTTGCGATTTTCTGGCTGTATTTTATCAGCGGTGTGGCGGGATGTCTGGTTTTCAGTACTCTGGATGATGATTTTCGCGTTATGCTGCCGCTGTTTATATCGCTGGCTATTTTAACGCTGTGTCTGACTGCCAATGAGATATTATTTACTCCGATGAAGCTGTCGGCGGCACAATTTTTGATTCCGGCGATTAATCTGGGCGTGTGTTGTATCCTGCTGCTTATTAGTCTTAAGATGTTCAGCACTGCTGTGATTCACAGGAATCGGGAAAAGTACATGGAGATCAACGATCCGGAATTTCCGCTTCTGGTACAGCTTAAGGAGATGTCCAAGGAAGAGTATTATCATGCGGTACACACGGCCTACTTAAGCGATCGTATTGCCAGACGTCTGGAGCTGGACGATGCGGCGGCGAAAGCATGCGCATATTATCATCGGATCGGCAAACTCAGGGGTGAGAATACGTGGGAGAATGTGTCTTCGATCTGTAATGAGTATCATTTCCCTTCCAATACCAAGAAAATCTTAAAGGAGTACGTGGACGAATCGGAAAGAGTGGTGTCCAAGGAAACGATTGTCGTATTGTTTGCAGACTGCATTGTATCTTCGATTCTATATCTGTTTGAGAAAGATCCTATGGCACAGTTGGATTATGCGCAGTTGATTGAAACTGTGTTCCAGAAGAAATTGGAAACGGACGAACTGTGGTGGAATGAAATATCGTTGTCACAGATTCGTGAGATGAAGAAGATATTTATTGAGGAGAAATTATATTATGACTTCTTACGTTGAGAATGAGACTAAGGTCGATTTTCCCTTCAATGTGCAGGATATTCTGAATAAGATCATGGAAGCGGTCACGCAGATGGAAAACTGTCCGTATGAGACGACAGTTAATCTTCTGATTACGGATAATGCTGGAATACGCGAATATAACAAAAACTACAGGGATATGGATCGCGAGACGGATGTACTGTCTTTTCCGAATATTTTTTTTGACAATGAAGGAGATTTTTCACAAGTTGAGAATATGTCGGCAGATTATTTTGATCCGGACAGCGGAGAACTGATTCTGGGGGATATTATTCTATCCGCAGATCGTGTACTGTCACAGGCCCGGGAATACGGGCACAGTGTTTTGCGCGAGTTTGCTTTTCTGACGGCACACAGCATGTTTCATCTGTGTGGGTATGATCATATGGAAGAGCGGGAGGCTGCCGTCATGGAGGAGAAGCAGGAGGCAGTCCTTATGAATCTGGGTATTTCCAGAGCGCAGTAAACGGATGAAACTAAGATGAATAAGAGGGCATGGTATTGCTATGAAATTACGAAAGAGAGATTCTGACGGCGGACTACTGAATAGATCGATTAAAAATCCGATGGTGCAATATGCAGGCATTATATCCTATATCATATTGATTCTCATGAGGATTCCCTTGTCGAAGGTGATCGGAGATGCCGGAATCGGATTGTTTGCACCTGCATACGAGATATTTTTTCTGATTACGATTTTTACTTCATACTGTATGACGAAAGCTATGTCCGGCATCATACGGTATCGGGTGAAACGGGACCAGTATAAGAATGCGAAGCGTGCATTTCGTGCTGCATTCAGTATGGATTTGCTGATCAGCGTTGTGCTGGCATTGTTGTTATTATTAATGTCCAAAATCATAGCGGATATTTTTGTGCTGGAATCGTTTGCACGTATGGCGGTCATGGAGGTTGCTCCGGTGATTATTTTCGCCGCGTTTATCGGTACTTTCCGGGGATATTTTGACGGCTACGGGCTTGGTGTGCTGACAGCGCATTCCCAATATATTGAGAGTATTTCCATGGTGGTCTGTGTCTTTTGTTTTGGAGATATTTGCTATATATACGGTACTAAGGTCGCGGCGCTCAGACAGGACAATGTGTACAGCTATGCATATGGTGCGCTTGGTGCTATGCTAGGAGTCATGGTGTCACAGATCATTACTACGATTCATTTGCTGGTTGTTTATGTGGTTTATTCGGGAACACTTCGCGGCAAGCTGGGAATGGATGGAAGTAAACGTCTGGAAACCCAGTATTCCTTGCAGGGCATGGTATTGCGCAGCAGTCTTCCGTTTGCTGTTTCGGGAATTATTTCCAATCTTTACATGTTGATTGACCAGCGTATGTTTAATTACTGTATGAATAAGCGAGAGCTGGGACCGGAGCGGACAGGATTATGGGGATGTTATTACGGTAAGTGTGCCGTGTTGATCAGTGTGGGTGCAGCATTAGGAGTATGGAGCGTTTACACGGCTGCGGGCAGGATCAGTAATGCCTATGAACGGGGCGATTACCGCATTATGCGGGAGCGGATCGGCAAGGCGGTGCGCAGACTGTGTATCGTTGCTTTCCCGACAGCCATTTATCTGGCAGCACTGGCGAGAGCGTTCGCAGAATGTCTGTATAAGGGCGGCAGCGATGCGCTGACAGCATGGGTGCAGAAGGGAGCGGTTATTATAATACTGTATGGCTGTTGCTTTCTCTTCGGACAGCTTATGTACAGAGTCCATATGATAAGGGAACTGCTCTTTACGGCAGGGATATCTCTGATAGTTCATGTCCTTACAGCATATATTCTGGTACAAAAGGCGCTTCTTGGTGCAGACGGTATTGTGTATGCGCTGATTCTGTCTTTTGCAGTGTGCGGTGGACTGAACTTCTTTCTGGTCAGCAGAAATTTAAAATACAAACAGGAATGGCTGGGAGGAATTGTTTTTCCGGCGGCGGCTGCCGGTGTTTCCGGTGTGGTGGTCGCGCTGCTCAGTAGTTTTTTGCTGGAACCGCTGGGCGGTATGTTGACGCTGTTGATCGGCATAGTGGCGGGATTATTTATCTATGTGACTTTTTTGATGATCTTAAGGGTAATAGGGGAAGCGGAGCTGTCCAGAATTCCGCTTGGATTTTTTTTCATCATGTTAGGCAGGAATCTCGGTATTCTTTGATATAACAAAATAATAAAATGCTGCATAAAATTTGTGAAATGACTGATACTGATTACAGGAAATCCGGTAAGAAAGGCAATTGGAAGGATGAAATTTATAAGACGTATCAGTCTTTTTCTTATGTTATCGGGAATTATGCTCGGGGCAGGAGGCTATGCCGCGCTTAAGGCGGAGCACTTTTTCTATCCGAACCGATATCAGATGAGGGAGAGCAGTGAACAGATCAAACAGAAAATGCCGGAAATTGGCGATGTACAGGAGCAGATCATAGAGACGGCGGTGGCGGAAGTTCCCGTGGTAACGGCGGACACGACTTATCTGATCGAGGAAGTGGATCTGATGAGTGGTACGGTGAATGAAAAAGAAGAGAATGTTCCGGTCAAATATATCGGTCTGGACCGGGAAGGGCTTCTTCAGGAACTGGAATCCTACGACCGTAATCCACCGCTGACGGAACTAGAGCAGGGGTTTGAGACGATTGAGCTGACCGCTTTTTCTAAGGACAGGGTGGTGATCTGTAAATATTATAAACAGGAAGAGAATAAAGGTTATTATCTTATGGTAGCCGATCATTTTATTGTCGTTTACCAGGAGGACAAGAGGACGCTCTATATGAATACGGATATTCTGCTTGCCGGTCTCGACGACGGGCTGCAGGCGGAGATTATGCGGGGAAAGTATATTGAGACGGAGGAAGAACTATATAATTTCCTTGAATCTTATTCGAGTTGAGGGTATCATATTAACGTAAAAAGGACTTCTAAAGCCTGCGTCATAGGATGTCTTGCAAAGAATACTGCGTTTTGTGTGTTGATACAAAGCATCGGCATGGAGGTTATTATGAATAGAAAAATTGCTGTGGTCGGCGGCGGCGCGGCGGGGATGACGGCTGCCATCCATGCCGCACGGGCAGGCGCGCAGGTAACGCTATATGAGAGAAATGAAAGGGTCGGCAGGAAGCTTTTGTCAACGGGAAACGGCAAGTGTAACTTTTCCAATGAAGAGATGAGCCCGGAATGTTATTATGGCAGCGGTGTAGCGCTTGTCGGAGACCTGTACGAGACGGTTGGGGTGGCGCAGACGAAAGAGTTCTTCTCCGGACTGGGCATGCGGATTAAGAACCGTAACGGTTATCTGTATCCTGCCAGCGAACAGGCCTCAACCGTGCAGGATGTTCTACGATTCGAGCTGGAACGGCAAAAGGTGTGTGTACATACGAATCAGCAGGTGACCGACCTGATCAGGCAGACAGAGGGTCTGTCCGTGATGACGATGGATGGACGGAAAGAACGTTACGATGCGGTAATACTTGCCTGTGGAGGCAGTGCAGCCCCAGCGACGGGATCGGACGGCACAGGAGCTGCGTTGGCACGGAAGCTGGGACATCGTATTGTTCCCCTTGTTCCGGCGCTTGTTGCACTGCATTGTCAGGAAAATTTCTATAAGCGGGTGGCTGGTGTGCGCTGTGAGGCAGGATTAACGTTACGGATAGACGATAAGACCGTACAGACACAGCGTGGCGAACTGCAATGGACGAATTACGGCATTTCCGGCATTCCCGTATTTCAATTGAGCAGAGAGGCGGCGTATGCGCTGCAGGAACGGAGAAGGGTTGCGATTGAGATCGATCTGATGCCGGATGGTTCTATGCCTACTGATGTGGGAGATGATAATAC
>CAMWMS010000210.1 GCA_947175435.1 uncultured Lachnospiraceae bacterium
TTCTCTCTCTTATCCATTGATATCTTCCTTCCATGGAAAGGGCGGCTCACCGGGAGCCGCCCTATGAGTCTGTCAATTAGCCTTTGGCTGCGCCTTTCGCCGTACCGCCGCCGGAACCTGATCCGCCGGAGCTGTCGCCGCTCTTAGCAGTGATTGCCGGCGCCTTTCCCGCAATCGCATCGCTGTATTCCGCCTTCTTATTGATCAGCTCGTTCTCCAGTCTGCTGACGTTCCTCTGACCGTCCACCGCAACCTTCTGGGCTGCCGTCATGGCGCTGTATTGCGACTCGCCGGATGCATACGGTGCCACTTTCAGTTCGCCGCTTAAGGCTTTCAGAGCGAAGATCTCCGATACGCCGTCGGTTATATTCTCACTGTCGGCAATCAACTTCACCAGCTCACCCGCCTGCGACTGGAAGTTACTCCATGCCTGATTAACCTCTGCCATGGCATCGCTGTACTCCGTTACCTGTTTCTCTTCCGCCGCTTTCTTTTCCTCTAACTCTGTCACCTTCTGCGTCTCGCCCTTCTCCGCGGCTGCACTAATTTCCTTATCATAATTGACTGTACCAAAGCTGTTTATCTTCCTGGTCATCGCTTCTTTATAGGTATTTAACTGAACGGCAGCCACCTTCTTAAGCTGTGTCAGATTTGCTGTAAAACCGTCTTTCGCCGCCGTCAGGCGTTCCTCGATCTGACGTATTTCCTGACGCAGCAGTTTCAGACGTTCCGCTTTAATTCTTGCCTGCTCGGACAAATCCTGACCATTGCCGTCCTTCAAAGTGCTACTCACCAGTGTCGGCGCCACGTTGGCCGCCATCATATCCAGCACCCTTGCCAGACCTTCCGGTATCCCGTGATTGGTCGCACGGACGTCCACATGATACTTCGCGGAATTATCCGAGGATCTGGTGTTAGACTGATGGGAGCTGACACTGCCGGTCACATTCACCTTAACCGGCCATATTTTCAGGGAAGCATCCATGCTGGCACTCATATCCATGGTCTCCTCCTCACGCTGGCTCTGTTTTACTTCCATATCAAAAAGAATATTGACCTCGTCCACCTGCAGATTCGGAATCGGTACAATGGCAAGAATCGGTACCGCCACTTTCAACTCGTCCAAATTACTGGTGCCGTCCTCATTGGCGGTGCGCTTCTGGTATCCGAACATGACATTGCGCACGTTGCCCTTATTGTCAAATCCGATCTTATTGATAAAGTCCGCCGTAGAATTTGCCATATGGGCGTTGGCATCCGCCGCCGCCCGCAGCGGTCCGCCGATCAACTGATCCATCTGCAGTCCCGCAAATTGTTCTGCTATCTTCATACACTACCTCCGCTTTAAAATTTTTTTGACATTATTTCCCAGCTCCTTAAATGAGCTGCCCCTCTTCTTCTTTGCCGGATATCGTATATCCGTAACGATGATACTCTCCACATAGAGCACCTCGCCGGTGTGATAGCGGCTGCGTCTAAACCCGGCCGGTTCGATCTCCTGCTGTGCAAGCAGACGCAGATTGATATCCTCCGCCAGTTCCTCCGTATATTCCAAAATCAGACGTTCCAGCTCCTTCCTTCTATCCTGCCCCGCAGCCTTGTGTGCTTCGGCCTTCTGCTCCCCAGCCTTCTGCTCCTTGCTCACCTTCTGTTTACTCATAATCTTTCTCCAATCCATACTCGATCTCCCGATTCATAATCTTCTCCTGATACTCCATGATGCGATTGGCAATATTGGACTGTGCCATCAGATATTTATCCTTGTCGAACTCCCTCGCCGTATCTGCATAGACACTTTTGCCGATCTCTTCCATCCGCTCCTGCTCTGCAATCATATCCCCTATCTTCTGGTAAAGCCGCTTCAGCCTCTTGATCTTCGCCTTCAGTTTCGTCGTTTCCTGCCAGATGTCCTTCTGCTCATCACTGCCCAGATTACCGTCCACCGCCACCGGTGTAGTATCTGTCTTCTTAGCGATCTGGTTCGCACTGAACTGATCCGTCAGACGCATGACCCCCTCGGTAGCAGGCAGTGAACTGACCCGCATCCGATAGGAAACCCGGGGCAGGAAATCACTTTCTCTCTGTTCCGGAGAACAGATTCGTGCGTTGATGGTGTATTGTCCCTGCTCACCCTTTTCCGCCCTTACCTCCGTATCAAAATCGATCTCCGCCTTGTCCACATTCAGATTTGTAATCGGAATGATGGAAATGAGAGGTATCTGCATCTGGAGGTTATCCACGTTATAGCCCTCGTCACCTTCCGGCCTGATCTGTTCATAGGCAATATTCATATTGCTTAACTGTACGGTCTCTTCTTTTCCATTCTGGCGAAGCGTCCCCATATTTTTAATAGTGTCAACTACACGTGCGCGAAGCTGCTCATTGGAACGCGCCAGCGCATGCAGCGGTGCATAGACGAGATCGTCCAGTGGAATAAATTCGCTGTAATCGTATCTTTCGTCAGCCAATGGCTAAATCTCCTTTCTTCGATGTCTGAACCGGGATTTTCGCGTTACGCGAGAAACAGTTCCCGCTCTTCTTCTCTTCTTCGTGCAAGTCCCGGGAGCACCTTACCGCCGCCCTTGTTATACAGGAGTAATTTATCCGCTACTGTGGCCGCATCCCTGCCGTTAACCAGCTTCTCCAAACTTCCGTTGCCGCAGTTATAGCAGAAGCTTGTCAGGGCATCGAACTGATTCTGGTTCAGCGAGAAGCCGATTGCGCCTTTCTTCACACAGGCATTCACATAACCCGCGTATTTGGCGAGATCCTCTTTCAGAAGCGACTTAGCCGCCTCCTCCGAGGCGAGTGTGTCCCCCTCCTTCACGCCGGCAGTATGTCCGTAACCAATTGTCCACACTCCCGCAGGGCATTTGTATGCTTCCAGACGGCATCCCTCATACTTAGCGACCAGCTCTACACCTCTGTCGGAAATGTGCATTTCGCCTCCGACTGGTTCTGTCGTCTTGCTACCCTGATTCTGTACCGTCTCCGCCTGTGCTTTCTCGACAGCCTTCTTTGCCTGTCCGGCTATGGCTTGTGCCTTCTCTGCGGCTTCCTTTGCCTGTCCGGCTATAGCCTGTGCCGTTTGCTGCGCCGTCTGTTCCGATCCCATGGCGGCTTTGACATCTTTGCGGAATCCATCCATCGTATAACCGCTCTGCACACCGTTCCAGAGATGATTCGGATCGCCGTGTCCCGATGCAATGCCTCTGTCATGTCCTTCTTTATGGCTGATGACTACACCATCCGCCAGAGGGTCCAGATTATACTCCCGGCACAGGAATGCAAACAGTTCTACCGCCGCGTCATAAGTACGCTTTATCACTTCCATTGCAACAGTCTGATCCGTACAGGTAAAAGTGGCTCCGCCCGTGTACTTGATACAGGACGGCTCACACATCTCCACGCCGATGTGCGTGTTGTTTGCACTGCCGCCGGCATGCCATGCCCGATGATCCCACGGAAGAGTCTGATACACCTTGCCCGTATTGCCGTCTATAAAGGCATGCACGCAAGCCCTCTCCTGCTCCGGTTTGTCCCAATTACGGATAAAGGTTTCCGCCGAAGGCTGCGGACAGCCTACGCTATGCAGCATCAATCCTTTTACCGCAATTTTCTTCCCTGCCTTATAACAGGGATTGTTTTTCATAATGCTTTGTACGATTTCCATACATTTCCCTCCTTCTTCGGAAAACGTGAATTTTGATTTGTAACAGCCCGGCTTACGCCTTCAGTGTTACGTTCGTTTTCCTCTGTGGGAACATAATACGATATTGTGTTAACCGTCTCGGATGCTGTATTGCCCGTGTTTACTGGATTTGTGGTATTTAGTGCAGCACAAAACAAACGATACTTTCATTTTTTGCTTTATATATTACATTTGTCGTATTATTGGGGATTTTGCAGAGAAATTTTTTTGAAAAGAGGGGTTGACACGGGCAACAAAATATCGTATTTTGTTAACCATTTATTTTTACCATGCTACTGCAACATCTGCACGGCATATCCGGACAAAAATACTCTGTTTTACACTGTCGTTAAAATTATGCTAAATCCGTGCTAATACCGCGTTACGATCTCGCTCAGCTTGCGCTAAAAAAACCTATTTCCTATTCCATGCCTGTCCTGCAGTCCTTATAATGGCGTGTGAATAATACACAAGAAAGAGGGGCGACATCTCATGAATATCGGAATGATAATTATCTGTGCGGTAGGCGGCCTGACCGGCGTACTCAGTGCACTATATCTGCTGATCAGTATGCCTGCTGTGATCCTATGGAAGCTCTATCGTAAGATCAAATTCGGCTATGCTATGTATCAGTAAGAAAAAGGGCAGGCTGTCCGAAGTTCTCCTTCGCACAGCCTGCCCCAAGCATATCTTATTCTTCATTTCCGTCAGTCTCATTTACTTATGCTCATACCAGATTCCACCAAAAAATCCGATCACAACAAGTATGATTGAAACAACAGACCAAACGTCCATTTGCATTTTGATTTCCTCCTTATGTCATTCACTATTCAGAATACTAGCATATTCACCAGATCTGCAACAGCTGATCTGCGATTTTTTAACATACATTTAGCGTTTTCTTGATATTTTCTTATCTCTTTCTTAACGCCTTTTTAACGCCGTTTTCTGTTTTGCTTTTACTGCAAAAAAGGTATAATAAACGGGAAAGGATCAAATAGTCATGCCCCCAGTATCTATTATGAACAAAACAAAGACAAAATCTCTTGTTAAAAATATCATTATTCCCTT
>CAMWMS010000211.1 GCA_947175435.1 uncultured Lachnospiraceae bacterium
AAAGATCACCTTTTTTTCTCCGGAAGGCCATGCCAGCTTTATCATAAACCAGTAATTCTGCCACATATTATACTTCGGCTTGACAGCTTTCGTCTTTTTCCATTTTAGAATCTTTTCCTTAGCCATAAAAAAGTACCGTCCTTTCCGGAAATAAGCTTAGCATAAAAAAGCGTCCCCGAATGATTCCGGGGACGAATCGATATTTCCGGGTGATGAATTGCAATTCTTACACCTGAGGAAGCAATATTTCTGTCGTAAATGCTCCATCCTCACTGTTTCGGCTGATATATCCATCCAGTCGCTCCACAATGGTATCAATCCGAACCAGACCAAAGCCGTGCCCTTCGCCCTTTGTACTTCGGAATAGTTTTCCCTCTTTTTTCATTTTCTTTCCAGCAGTGAAATTAGTCATGGAAAGATAGAGCTGCGTATTTCGCAGATCCATATATAAGCGGATCACTCGCTGATCCTCCGGGAGTTTCATACTGGCTTCGATTGCATTATCAAACAGGTTCCCGATGATACAACACAAGTCAATTTCTGACAAGTTAAGTTTCACAGGGATACATGCATCAGCTATGACTTTAACATTCTTGGAGTTCGCCAGCGAAATCTTTGAATTCAGGATAGCATCCGTCATGGGGTTTCCTGTTTTAATGACAGTATCCACGGTGGTCAGGTCATCATCCAACAGATCAAGATAGCGTTTGATGGCATCCCAGTTTTCTGATGCCGCATACGCTTTCATCGTCTGGATATGATTACGGTAGTCGTGCCGCCATCCACGAATCTTTCGATACATATTGTCAATTTCCCGATAATGTGTTTCAGTCAATTCATGTTGATAGGCAGCGATCTGTTGATCAATTTTTTTTGATAAGAATCTCATATGCTTCAGTCACCTCATATTGATAATTGCACGATTAACACCCTCGTAAGTACCTCTGGGCAAAGGAATAGTCGTACCATCATTCAAGCTGATTTCTGCCTTTGTGACACGACTTATTTGTGTCAGATTAACTACCACAGAACGACTTACACGAAAAAAACGATCATCCAATTCCTTTTCCAATTCACTCAGCGTCATTTTTACCGTCAACTCATCAGAAGCATGGATAGTCACATAATTGCCAAACACATCGGCGTACCTGATTTGATAGATAGGGATACGAACCATTTCGCCGCCAATCTTAAGGTTCAAAACTCTCTCGTTTTTTGTTATCTTTGCAGCAGCCCGATCAAGGACAGAAAACAACTTGTCCTTCCCAACGGGTTTCATCAGATAATGAAGAGCAGCTACTTCATAACCCTCGAAGATATAATCGGAATATCCTGTGATGAAAACAATTTGAATGGTGTCATTGTCACAACGCAGCTTTTTGGCCATGGTTACACCATCCATGGTTCCCATTTCTATATCAAGGAGCAAAATGTCATAGTCATTCTTCCCGGCATAGTGGAACAGGAAGTTTTCGGCAGAAGAAAAATCGGAAATCTGCACCGTGTGACCGGTACTGATACCCCAACTGCTTACTAAACCTGATATAAATTGTCTGTCTGCATCGGAATCATCACAGATTGCGATCTTGTAATTCATGTTTTCACCTTTCCTGCCCCTTTGCAACGCATAAACCTGCACCTGTATTTTTATATTCCAAACTCCCTAAACAGCTTGTCACGGTACTTCTTATCTTGCAGCGCACGCTTCAAATCCTGCATCCGATTCTGTTCAAGCAGAATAGTTGTCAAACCGGATAGTTGTTCTATTCCTTCTTCTCTTCCCTCCATTCTGATCGTTCTTTCATACTTATCCACATCAAACTCTTCCAATAACATTCCCAACACCTCCGCCCGATAATTTTTGAATACCTCGTACAAAATGCCGTGGTTCACACAAAAATCAATTGCCTCATTAAATGCCTCTTGAGCATTCAAACCATCCGATATATACTGCCTGGAAACAGCCACAAACTGAGCATACTCTTTCAAAACAGAACACTGCTCCATCAGTCCGCTATTATGTCCATAATTGATGTTGAGCAGCCGTACCGTCAATTCAATATCCGACTTCTGCTCCTTATCGATAAAAGCATCCGACAGTTTCAGTATTTCTTCATCCGGCGCTTCTTTTTCCCCGTTATAAAACACAATACACTGCGGTGTCGGTAACGAAATCCGTGCCGTCCCATACAAACTCATTCCCATCTGCTCAATTAACTTCTGGTATTCTTCCGCCAAATAGATTAAGAATCGCACAGGCATATTCGCATTATATGTACTCTGGTGCTCATACAGATTCAGCGTTCCCGCCAGCACAAAGGCAATGTCATTCTTCATCACTACATAAATAACGTTTTCAATCGTTACTATTTGCAATTCTGCGGCATCCGTATAGGAAGTATCATTTAACGCATTATATAGCTGTAAAAGCGCTTCTCTGTCCATCTCAAACAGAAAACGAAACAAACGATCTTTGACTGTGCGGTGTACTCTTTTACGGATCGGCCATATGCTTTTTCCATAGTCAAAAATTGTCTTTCTTACTCTACGTCCTACCGTTGCGCCACGTTTAGCACCATTCTTTTTCTTCACTTTGTTTTCATTTTGCATATCATTATCCTCCCATGTACTGACAGGATCACGATATACCTCACATCCGTATTTTCTCGTTCCTGCCCTATTTTATTAATGTTTGAAAAATCTGACAGAAACTGTCCGGATGTGCAAAACGCACATTATTTAGAATTTTTCTGATGAATTTATTGTATATAATATAAGATGTGCTGTCAATTGCTTTTTATGATGTAAGAATGGTCCATTAGTATGAGAAATATTTCCGAACCTGCAAAGCAGATCATGCACACAGCAGAATCTGCTTCGCAAAGAAATTTTAAATCCCACCTCGCCCCTGTTGGTAAGCCGTTCTTATGATGTCGTCAATCTTCGCCTCCTGAAGCCCTACTTCTTTGATCGGTGCAGTATGGGAAATGTCCTCAATTAGCCGGGCAGCGGTGATCTCATCTTTTCTGAATTTATAGACGGCTCTGGCTTCTTCCACGGAAACTAACTCTGCCTTCGGATGCTGTATCGTGGCAGGATGATAAAAATCAATGACAAGCTGGCGATACGGAGCGATCCGGTCCACCAGCTCATCCAGTGATCCGTCTTCGATGATCTTTCCGTCATTTATGATGATCAGCCGTCTGCACAGTTCCTGAACATCGCCCAGATCATGGGTAGTCAGGATAATTGTCGTCTTGCTTCGTTCATTGATCTCCTTAATGAATTTCCGCACGGAATACTTCGCCTCCACGTCAAGACCAATAGTCGGCTCGTCGAGAAAAAGGATCTCAGGTGAATGGAGCATAGCCGCCACTAAGTCGCCTCGCATCCGCTGCCCTAAGGAGAGCTGACGCACCGGAGTATCGATAAACTCACTGATCTTAAAGATTTCGTCCAGCATTTCTATATTCTTTTCATAGAGGGCGTCATCAATCTGGTAAATCCGCTTCAACAAATCGAATGTCTCGCCCAGCCGCAGATTCCAATTCAACTGACTGCGCTGCCCGAATACAACGCCAAGATTCTTTACCACCCGCTTACGCTCCTTTTGCGGCGATATGCCGTTAATCAGGATCTCACCGCTGGTAGGCTGCATAATGCCTGAGAGCATCTTCACCGTGGTACTCTTCCCGGCACCGTTGGGACCGATATAGGCTACAATATCCCCCTTTTCAATCTCAAAAGAGATATCGTCCACGGCTCTGACATACTCTACGTCCTGCACGAAGAGGTTTTTCACCGCGCCCTTAAGTCCTTTATCTTTTTTAATCTTCTTATATTCTTTCACCAGATGGCTGACTTCGATGATATTCATGAAAGTTTCTCCTTTTTTTCAATATAATAATCAATCAACTCCCCGCACTCTCATACCTGCACATCCCAATACGGAACAGACCACAGCTTAGCGCAAACATGATCACACCCACTCCCAGACCGATGACTGCCATGGGAATCGGAATCACGCTCCCCTCCATTCCCAAAATGTCCTTTACGGGATAAAAAGTAATCCATGCAAGAGGCAGGAAAAATGTGAACAACACCTGCGTCCATTTCGGATAGATCGTAAGAGGGTACATGGACACACGCTCGAAGAGTTCCCCGACCATGTCCGTGAAATTCGCCGTGCTCTTAGTCCAGAATGACAGCGAACCACAGAAAATCCAGACCGAGCCTCTGATCAGCGTTGCACCAATTAAGGTAAACAGAATCATAACAACATTTGCGAAATTCACCGTCAGATGTACCTTGGCACAGCCATAGAAAAATACCATCAGTCCAGGGATCATATCGGTAATGCCGATTAAATTGAAATCCTCGAACAGAAACTGGAACAACACTCCCATAGGCCGCAGCAGGAACATATCATACTCCCCTTCGATCACACAGTAAGGCATGTACCATGTCTGGATAAAAAGCACCACTGCTAGACCATGGCTCAAGACCGACATGCCGTATAGAAACGCCAGACTCTCATATCCCCAGCCGCCCAGACTGCCGAAGGAATCCACCACGAACTTGATGGTGGCAAACCCCACCACCCATTGAACACAGTTGGCGAGTACATGTCCAATCAGCATGAACGGATATTCCATCTGGGATTGGATGGCAAGCCTCGTAAGCGCCGCTGCCACCGAAACGTGATATTTGATTTTATTCCACATAAGTCAACCTCCTTGAATCAGGACAGACGCTGCC
>CAMWMS010000212.1 GCA_947175435.1 uncultured Lachnospiraceae bacterium
TCTCTTTACATTTTGTTTAGTTGTTACAGTACGACCCAGTAAAAATTTTCTTTTTAAAATATTTTAATATGTTTTTGTGATATCCGGCGTCAGAAATATATTATCGTTAAATCATTTGCTACAAATCTAATTCGATTGGAAATCATAGCAAATTTTTAAGAAAAATAAAAATAACAACAGTTACCATAAAACGGATAATTGATAACTATTGTTATTTAAGTTTTCCTGTCTTGGTTGTCAAAGTAATGTATTTTGATTCTATCTCTGTGCTAATTCTGTTGTAATCTCTTCCCAAGTTACATTTTTCTCCGCCATCAGCACCATCATATGGTACAGAAAATCGGAAATTTCATACTTAACTTCGTTCGCATTAGGGTTTTTGGCGGCAATTACAATCTCCGTAGCCTCCTCTCCCAGCTTCTTTAGGATCTTATCAATTCCTTTATCAAACAGATAATTTGTATATGATCCCTCTTTCGGGTGCACTTTTCGATCCTTAATCACATCAAATACCTGCTCAAATACTTTGAGGGGATTCGTCTCTTCATATTCCTTCGTCATAATCTCATTAAAGAAGCAAGAATGAGAACCCGTATGACAGGCCGCTCCGATCTGGGAAACTTTTGCAAGAATCGTGTCCTTATCGCAGTCAGCCGTGAGAGATTTCACGTACTGGAAATGTCCGCTGGTCTCGCCCTTAACCCAGAGTTCCTGCCGGCTTCTGCTATAATAAGTCATTTTGCCGGTCTTCAGGGTCATATTATAAGCTTCCTCATTCATGTATGCCACCATCAGCACTTCATCGGTCTTATAATCCTGCACTACCACCGTCACATGTCCGTCGGAATTGAGCTTAAATTCTTCCCACCGGATCGCAGGTTCAAACGTATTGACCGCAATACCGTTATTCTGGCAGAGTGCCTTGATGGCAAGCAGTTCTTTAGCGTTCTGATTAATTGCATAGCCGGAAATACCGCATATATTATCGTAGGATAAAAGTTCAAGTATTTTGTCGAGAGAAACTTCCGGAACGGAAGCGATCATCGGGAATTCGGAAACACTGATCGCCTCTTTTAATCCCTTCTCCCGCACCAAAATGATCTCTGATACATAGTCCGCCAGAAGCTCTCTGTTATCAGTAATGGTATCGGCCTCCGTCACACAGGCCACGATCTTATCCTTGCCGAATTTCTTGGAAACTTCTTCTGTAATCTCTATGTTGCCCGGCTTGGAATAATTGAGCGCCGCCTTCTTACATCCCGCATACAAAAGCTTCTTAATGTCCTCCATGCGCTTCACGTTTCCTGCACCGATCACCGGAACCTCCGCTTTATTGCAGATGGCCTTGATGATATCCAGCGCCTCCTCATGCTCCGCATCCTGATCCGACATGTCATATACGATAATTTCGTCCGCATTATTGTCACTGTAAAACTTGGCAAGCGCTACCGGATTGGTGTCAATAATCGTGTTATCCGAGAAACCTTTGACTGCGTCTCCTTTATATAAATAAATACAGGGTACAAATTTCTTGTAACTCATAGTCGATGATGATACCTTTCTTGTGTTTTTAACTTCTATACCGTTCTCTTATGCCAGAGCGCCTTTCGTACTGAGTACCCCTTTGATCCGTTCATCGTAAGATGTAGCTTCATCCAGCGCTTTGCCGAACGCTTTAAACATCGCTTCAATCATGTGATGGGCGTTAGCGCCATTCAACATCTTAATATGCAGATTCATGCCCGCACCATAGGATACTGCATAGAAAAATTCTTTCACCAATTCCGTATCCAGTTCTCCTACCCGCTCAACGGGAAATTCACAATCATATGCAAAATAAGGTCTGCCGCACAGATCTATGGCACACAGACAGAGCGCATCGTCCATCGGCAGGATAAACGAGCCATACCGTCTGATTCCAGCCTTATCCCCGATCGCCTCACGAATTGCCGTACCGAGTACGATTCCCGTATCTTCCACCGTATGGTGCCCATCTACATGAAGATCACCGTTTACATGCAGTGTCAGATCAAAAAAACCGTGTTTGGAAAATCCTTCCAGCATATGATCAAAGAACCCGATTCCGGTATGCACATCGCTGATTCCCGCACCGTTGATCTTAAGATTTAATGTAATATCCGTCTCTTTTGTTTTACGATTAATATTTGCTGTTCTGGCCATATATACTCTCTTTCTCAATAGCAGATTAATATTCTTACGCAACTTTTGAAAATTGACTTATCGCTCTTGTATTATTCTCCCGAAAATCTGACCTTAATCGAGTTTGCATGAGCGGTAAGCCCTTCTTTCTCTGCAAAAAGCTCAATATCTTTATGTGCCCGTCTTAATGCCTCTTCGGAATAAGAAATAATGCTCGTTTTCTTCATGAAATCGTCAACGCTTAAAGGGGAAAAGAATCTGGCTGTACCGTTAGTAGGCAGGATATGATTCGGTCCCGCATAGTAGTCTCCCAAGGGTTCGGAAGAATATTCTCCCAGGAAAATAGCGCCCGCATTCTGAATCTTCGTCATCACGTTATACGGATCTTTGGTCAGGATCTCCAAATGCTCCGAGGCAATAGCATTTGCCGCGGCCACGGCATCGTCCATGGAGTCCGCCAAAAGAATATAACCGTAATTGTCCAATGATTTCTTGATAATCTCGCTTCTCGAAAGCTCCTGTAAGAAGCCCTCTATCTCTTTTTGTACCGCATTGGCCACGTGTTCATCGGTGGTGATAAGGATTGCGCTTGCCAGTTCGTCGTGTTCGGCCTGCGAAAGCAGATCCGCCGCCACATATCGGGGATTTGCCGTTTCATCCGCAATGACCAAAATCTCACTGGGTCCCGCAATAGAATCTATACTCACATAACCGAAACATGCCTTCTTTGCAAGGGCTACGAAAATATTGCCCGGTCCGGTAATCTTATCCACCTTCGGAATACTCTCTGTACCGAACGCCATCGCCGCAATTGCCTGCGCACCGCCCACCTTATAGATTTCATCTACGCCTGCGATTCCGGCTGCAACCAATGTACCCGGATTCACCTTGCCGTCAGCGCCGGCCGGAGTAGTCATGATGATTTTAGATACTCCCGCAACTTTTGCAGGAATCACGTTCATCAAAAGACTGCTCGGATATGCTGCTTTTCCGCCTGGCACATATACGCCTGACACCGCAATCGGCAGGATGCGCTGTCCCAGAATACTGCCGTCCGGCTTGGTATCAATCCAACTGTTGCGAAGCTGCCTGCGGTGGAAATCTTCGATATTAGCGGCGGATTTTTTCATCACTTCCACAAAATCCTCTTCGATCAAAGTGAAGGCTTCGTCGATCTCCTCTTTGGTCACACGAATATTATCCGCACAAATCGGCCACTTATCAAACTGCTCTGTATATTCAAAAACGGCCTTATCGCCTTGTTCTCGCACATTCTGTATGATCTTTGCAACTACACTTTCATATTCAGAGTAATTGTTAGGACTTCTCTTTAACAGGCTGCTCAATATATCCCTCTGCGTATCCGCAGTTAATCTTATTGTTTTCATATGTCTCCTCGCTTCATTCTCATAATAGATTGCTCTTCAAATCAGCAATCAGCTTCTTAATCCGCTCCGGTTCCATCTGCATGCTGACCTGATTGACGATCATCCGGGCGGATAACGGACAGATTTCCTCTAATACCTGCAGACCGTTTTCTTTTAAGGTAGAACCTGTCTCCACAATATCCACGATCACATCTGCCAGCTTTACGATCGGTCCAAGCTCCACGGAACCGTTTAATTTGATGATGTCAACCGTCTGATGCTTTTTGTTATAAAAATAATCTTTGGCAATATTGGGGTATTTACTGGCTACCCGGATCATCTCATGATGCTGTAACAACTCCTGCGCGCTCTCCGGTCCGCATACGCACATTCTGCACTTACCGTATCCTAAGTCAAGCACCTCATAAACCCGTCTGTTTTCTTCCATAATGGTATCTTTACCGACGACACCGATATCCGCTGCACCGTATTCCACATAAGTCGGCACATCAGGCCCTTTTGCAAGGAAGAATTTCAGTTTCAGTTCCTCATTCACAAAGATCAGTTTGCGGGAATCTTTATCCTTCATCTCCTCACAAGTGATACCAATCTTCTCAAAAAGCTCCATGGTCTTATTGGCAAGCCGCCCTTTTCCGAGGGCAAATGTCAAATATCTGTCTTCGCTCATTTTATCTAAACACTCTTTTCCTAAATTCAACTTTTTTACCGGACTGGCGAAGCTTTCTTGCTTCCTGCAGCTTCTCTTTAAAATCAGCCTCGGTATAATACAGCTTCACGTAACTGTCAATGCCTGAAATCACCACGCCCTGTCTGCCCATTGCCGACAGCAGATCATCCACTACGATCACAAAGCCGATCGCCGCCGCCTTTTTACCAAAACGCTCAAGCAGATTGTCGTAACGTCCGCCCTTTACAATGGCATCACCTACGCCGTAAGTATATCCTTTGAAGATAATACCAGTATAGTAATTATACTTACTTAACATGCCCAGGTCAAAGGAAACATATTTCTCGACACCGTAATCGCAAAGTACCTCATACACTTTCTCAAGACGCTCTATGGCTTTCTTAGAGCGTTCATTGGTTACGGTCTTCCTGGCCTCCTCAAGTGTTGCAACTGTACCGAAAAGTTCCCTGCCCTTAAGCAACAGTTCCTAGTCCTTCTTTTTAACATGGACGCGGGCTAACAGCTCCT
>CAMWMS010000213.1 GCA_947175435.1 uncultured Lachnospiraceae bacterium
GCAGGATAGATCGTGACTGACTCCAGCTGCTCTATGGAACGCTGACTCAGAATATCAAAACTGCGTATGGACTCCACGTCTTCTCCCCATAGCTCGATTCGGTAAGGATTTTCTTCTGTCAGATCAAAAATATCAACGATTCCGCCGCGAATGCTGAACTGTCCCGGTGCTTCCACTTGATAATTCTTTTCATATCCCAGCTCCACGAGACGCGCCGCCAGCTCACTCTCATCTATGCTGCTTCGCTTATCCAGATGTATTACATGCTTTTTCCACGCATCGACCGGCGGCTGTGGCGCCATCAGGGCATCATAGGTGGTGATCACCGTAGTGGGTCTGCCCTCCATCAGTCGCCGCAGACATCTGATTCGTTCCATTGTCAGCTGATTACCGTGGATATCCGCCTGAAAAAAGATCAGGTCCTTGGCCGGATATAACATGACATTCCGGTCATAAAACTTATAATCTTCATATAACTCTTTCGCCCGCAGATCACTGAAAGTCACAATCATTTTATAACGAAATTCCTCGCCGATTCCATAGATCATATGCAGCTTCTGCGAGTCTACGCACCCGCTCAGTGCCACGGAAGCCCGGTCTTTTACAAGCATTTTTTTAATTTCTTCATATTCTCCCAATTCTTCCAAGGGAGCAAGTAAAGCCCTCACATCCTACCTCCATGATTTTTGTTTCCATATAAAATTTCTGTCACAGTATCGTTTAGATTACCCCACCACTTATCACACTAATCCCTATAGCATCTCTTTATAAAAAACTCTGTCTATACATAACTTGCGCTGTAACTCCGAATCATCTTTTCAAGTCAATTTCTTATGCCTGCTGTATCTTTTTATTATATAAGTTCATCGCCGCATCCGCACCTTCGGCGATCATTACTTCAATGGCATCCGCCGCGCGCTTAGCGCTCTCGTCCATGATTTCCCGTTCTTCCTTGGGAAAATGTCCCAATACATAATCCACTAAGTCATAGCCTTCCGGTTTCTGTCCCACGCCCATCTTGACCCGCTGGAATTCATCATGTCCAAGATGCAGAATGATATTCTTCAGTCCGTTGTGCCCGCCGGCGCTTCCTTTTTTCCGAATGCGGATCTGCCCTACGTCCAGACTGATATCATCGGAGATCACAATCAGCTCGCTCTTTTCGTCTGCTTTATAAAAGTCTATGACTTCCCTGACGCTTTCACCACT
The DNA here is from genome assembly GCA_947175435.1 of uncultured Lachnospiraceae bacterium. Taxonomy (GTDB): domain Bacteria; phylum Bacillota; class Clostridia; order Lachnospirales; family Lachnospiraceae; genus UBA3282. The sequence goes on from CAMWMS010000213.1 coordinate 1,210, forward strand.
CAAATTCATGTATGTCTGGGGCTTAACTAAGACTGCCTTCTGTCCGCCAACGAGTCCTTTACCGATAAGCGCCTTATGCTTACGCTCCTTCACGGTAATGTTATTCTTATCGGCAATGACGTCGATCACGTCAAAACCGATATTATGTCTTGTATTCTGATACTGCCTGTCCGGATTTCCCAGACCTACGATGATGTACATAGCTACCTCGATTCTCCATGCTTCCGCAGATGTGGCAATAATATTGACTGTTTCTTATTCTATCAATATTTTTCCATTCCTACAAGAATTGTTTCGTAAAGACACAAAAAAGGACGCTCCACGCGTCCTTTTTTCTTCTTTCCACACTGCATTTGTTACTCATCATCAGATTCTAAAAGCGCCTTCTCATAGCTTTCCAGAATAATCTTCTGTATTCTGTCGCGGGTGTCTGAGTTGATAGGATGTGCAATATCCCGATACTCACCATCATTAGCCTTCTTGCTTGGCATTGCAATGAAAAGACCTTTTTCACCTTCGATTACTTTAATGTCATGAACCACGAATTCATCGTCTATGGTAATCGAGACGATTGCCTTCATTTTGCTGTCTTGAGTCATTTTACGCACGCGGACATCAGTAATTCTCATGAAGCTCAGCCTCCTTATCATATGATACCGAACAGGAACCTGTCGGTTTTCACAAGCTTTTCCACATAAGTCATACTCATCAAGCCACGTAGCTTGTAATAAACATTTAGTTAATAACGCCCATGCCTCTTACACAATATTTCTATCGATTATAGCAACCGCCTTTCCATCATACCATTAAATTACATATCTGTCATTATGTTCTACCACAATTTCTATTCCGTCCTCGCCTCTGTGGTAGGAATTCGCACGTATCGTTCCCCTGCTTTCCACGATACAATTCTCAATATGCGTATTATCCCCAATATACACATCATTCAAAATGATGGAATTTTTAATATAGCAGTTATTACCGATATACGTCTTCTTAAAAATCACGGAATCCTCAACCTTACCATTCACAATACATCCGCTGGAAATCAAGCTGTTTCTGATACTTGCTCCCACGTTGTATTTTGCCGGCGGCAGATCATCTACCTTAGAATAAATATCCGGATATTGTCTGAAGAAATAATCCCTGATCTCCGGACGAAGGAAATCCATATTCGTCTTGTAGTAATCTTCCACCGTGGCAATATTGCTCCAGTAGTCCTTGATCTTATATCCGAAGATTCGTTTCATATTTTTATACCGGATCAAGATGTCCTTAACGAAGTCATATCTGTCTTCTTCCGCACACTTTTCGATCATTTCGATCAACTGTCTTCTTCTGACTACATAGACACCGCATGAAATCGTATTGGACCTAGCGACCACCGGTTTTTCTTCAAATTCCTCAATGCGGCACTCTTCATTCATCTTGATCGTACCGAATCTCTCAACATTGACATCGGGTGACATGTCTTTACATACTACCGTGATATCAGCCTTCTTATTAATGTGGTATTCCAGAATCTTATTATAATCCATTTTGTACACACAGTCACCGGAAGATATTACCACATATGGCTCATGGCTGTTTTTTAACCAGGACAGATTCTGTGCAATGGCATCTGCCGTACCGCGGTACCATGTATTGCTCTCCGCTGTCGTCGCAGGCGTAAATACGAACAGTCCGCCCTGCTTACGACCGAAATCCCACCATTTGGATGAACTCAAATGCTCGTTCAGGCTTCCCGCATTATACTGCGTAAATACAGCAACCTTATTAATGTGGGAGTTGGACATATTACTGAGTGCAAAGTCAATGCTTCGATAACTGCCTGCAATCGGCATCGCACAAACCGCACGTTTCTGTGTCAGTTCCTTAATCCTATGATTATTACCACCCGCTAAGACAATTCCAATCGCTCTCACTATTTATCACCTGCCTTAATTAAAGTTTTTCCGCTCGGAAGATTTCCGTCTTTATAGTCCTCCGCGCTCGTCACGCCGAAAATAACCGAATTCTTTCCGACGGAAACACCCTGCGGGATAACGCTTTTCTCTCCCACAGCCACAATACCGTGATTATAAATGTGAGGATCGGTCTCATTCTCAGCCTCTTCACCGACACCCAGCTTGACATTATCCTCAATCATGACATTCTCCGCAATAATAGACTTATATAATTCACAATTACTGCAGATCTTCGTCTCATTCATGATGATGGAGTCTCTGACAACAGTACCTGCTCCTATTGTTACGCCGCAGCCGATCACAGAATTATATACCTTGCCGTATATCTCAGACCCTTCTCCGATGATACTTCTCTCTACAACACTGTCATTAGACAGATACTGAGGCGGCAGAATTTCACTTTTCGTATATATCTTCCAATATTCCTCATAGAGATTAAATTCCGGAACGAGATCGATCAGCTCCATGTTTGCTTCCCAATAAGAATTTAATGTTCCTACATCCTTCCAGTAACCGTTAAACTCATAGGCATAAAGAGGTGCACCTTTCGCATGGCAGTACGGAATCAAATGTTTTCCGAAGTCTAACCCCGGCTGTTCCGCATTGGTAAGCAGCGCTTCCTTAAGCGTCTTCCAATTAAAGATATATATACCCATAGATGCAAGATTACTTCTCGGATTCTCCGGTTTTTCCTCGAAATCTATGATCTTGCGATCCTTGTCCGTAATCATGATACCGAAACGCTTCGCCTCTTCCATCGGAACAGGCATAACTGCGATCGTTACTTCGGCACCGTTCTGTTTATGGAAATCAAGCATGACCTCATAATCCATCTTATAAATATGATCACCTGACAAAATCAGCACATATTCCGGATTAAAACTCTCCATGTAATCCATATTCTGGTAGATCGCATTAGCAGTACCCGTATACCATTCACTGTTCGCGCTCTTCTCATAGGGCGGAAGTACCGTCACACCACCGATATTCCTATCCAGATCCCACGGAATACCGATACCGATGTGAGTGTTCAGCCGAAGCGGCTGATACTGTGTCAGCACGCCGACCGTGTCAACACCTGAATTAATACAGTTACTGAGCGGAAAGTCGATAATCCTATATTTACTGCCAAAGGATACAGCAGGTTTTGCAACCTTTGACGTAAACACTCCTAATCTGCTTCCCTGACCGCCAGCAAGCAACATGGCAATCATTTCCTTCTTTACCATCATATCACCTCTTGTTTCCTAAAATTTTTTAATATATATATTAAAATAAAGAGCCTATTTGGTTTTGTTTGTTAATTATACCACAATTCAAAGGGAAAGTGAATATTATTTACAAATTTATTCAATCAATACTTCTCCGAGTGTGTTAATAATATACAATATTCTTCTTTACTTTTCAATATATTTGTTCATTTTTAACATACTTCTTTTATAAGACATAAATTCCTCGATCCCAATGTGTAAATTGTATCCAAAAAAGGAGCAATCCGTTTCTTTTCCAAATTCCTATTGGTTTTTTTATATGAAATGAGTATAATACTGGTAAAAATGAA